>JAHZKN010000065.1 GCA_022600335.1 Alphaproteobacteria bacterium | reverse complement strand
TTGCTGTTCAGTAGCGTGATGCCAGCACTTTCAATCGCAACATCTGCACCACGCCCCATTGCAATGCCAACGTCGGCCTGCGCCAAGGCCGGAGCATCGTTTATGCCGTCGCCGGCAACAGCAACTTTCCGGTTGCGTGCTTTAAGATCTGCAACAATGGCAGCTTTGTCTTCCGGCAACACACCGGCATGAACGTGAGTGATGCCGAGGCGGCGCGCAACGGCGTCTGCGGCACTTTGCCCATCCCCCGTCGCCATAATTGTCTCAATACCACGGGATTGGAGCATCCGGACGGCATGGGCCGCGCCACTGCGAACAGGATCACTGAGCGCAATACGGCCGACATACGTGTCATCCTGAGCGATGAAAATATGCGTAGTGCCCGCGCTTGTTTCAGCTGGTGCGCCAGTGTCGACGACGGAGGGTGGCACCACAACACCCAATCGTTGCAGAAGCTTGGCCGTACCAGCGACCAGCTGTGTGCCGTTGGCTTTTCCCGTGACTCCTTCGCCAATGACAGCAGCAAAATTGCTGATTGGCCGCGGTGTGATACGGCGCTCCTGTGCTGCGCTTACAATAGCTAGAGCCAGAGGATGTTCGCTGGCCTTTTCGAGACTTGCGGCATATGCCAGGACTTGGTCTTGACTAAATCCGGTTGCGGGTCTGATTTCGCAAATCTGTGGTTTTCCTTCGGTCAGAGTTCCTGTCTTGTCAAAAACTACCGTGTCGCATTCTGCAAGCGCTTGCAGTGCCTCGGCGTTTTTGATCAGGATTCCGGCACGTGCGCCACGCCCTGTTGCGACCCGAACCGAAATCGGTGCTGCCAAACCGATCGCACATGGGCAGGCAATGATGAGGACACTGACAGCTGCCACGACAGCGTATCCAAGCGATGGCACGGGACCCAGGCCCCACCAGGCGACAAATGCTAGGCCTGCGATGGCAATCACAACAGGCACAAACCACCGAGCAACTTGATCGGCTAAATGTTGGATTGGAGGGCGGCTTTGCTGGGCATTTTCCACAAGGGCAATGATACGCGCCATTGTTGTGTCGCTACCGGTGTGCGTCGCCCGCATAACCATGCGGCCGGTTGTGTTGAGGGTTCCGCTGGTTATCGGATCGCCCGCATGCTTTGCTACCGGGTGGGCTTCTCCTGTCAGCAAACTCTCATCAACGGCCGATTGACCATCGATCACGATCCCGTCAACAGGGATCGCGGCTCCGGGCTTTATAACAAGATTCTGCCCGGACAAGACGTCGGCGGCTACAACGACGTGTTCCTGGCCATGTGCATCCAACAGCAATGCAGTTTTTGGCGACAGATCCAATAGACTGCGGATAGCCCCTTCGGCTTTATCACGCGCATTGGTCTCTAAGAGCTGACCGATAAGAACTAACAGAACAATGGCAGCTGCTGATTCAAAGTACACCGGGATGGTGCCATCCCCAGCCTGCACTTCAACCGGAAACAAATCTGGTACCAATGTCGCAACGGCACTGTAAACAAAAGCCGTGGCAACACCAAGCGATATCAAGGTCCACATATTGGCGCTGCGGTTGCGGACGGACTGCCAGCCGCGTTGGAAAAACGGAGCCGCGCACCACACAACAACTGGCGTCGCTAAGAACAACTGCAAAAACTGAAATTGTTGCGGCGTGAAAAAACGCGTAACCGGTACATCGAATACATGCATGCCCATCACAAGTGCGACCAGCGGCACAGTAAAAACGGCGGCAATCTTGGCGCGCTTTAAGAAATCTATCCGGTCGTCAGGGTCGTGACAGCCCGGTCCCGTGTCGTGGCAGCCTGAGGTGGGGGCCGACGGGACGCCATCGCTCAGGCCATCACAGCCCGTTGCCACAGGTCCGGCAGACGATCTGTTCTTCCCTGCCGGTTCGTGTGTCGGTTTTGAGCACGGCGATGCTGGGGTCTGTTCCATCCCCTATATGTGGGGTGTCTGGTTTGCGGAATCAAATGGCGGAACGTCAGACCAGAAAACCCGGGAGCGGCGGTTGATCAGCACAGGGTCACCTGTTGTCAGCATATGCAGGCCCATTGTCTGACGTTGGCAGGCGTAGTTCGGGTGGCGGGCGAGATAGTCCGCAAGGCTCTCTGCGACAAGTTCGGGCTGCGAAAGAATATCTACTGTTGTTGGCAGATACCTTCGGAATAAGTGCTCAACAAGCGGAAAATGTGTGCATCCTAGGATGACTTGATCCGGAGCTTCGCCTTCAGTTTTTTGTAGCAGGTTGGCGACTGCCGATTTGATCAGCTGTTCAAGTTTGGCTTCGTCATCAGCCGCCTCAATAGCGCCAGCCAGACCGGCACAAATTTGCTGGGTTAGACGCACGCGCGGGCACCGCTTGCGAATTTCTTCCACGTAGACATCTGACTGAATGGTGCGTGTAGTACCAAACACGGCGATGCGGTCGGTGTTGTGCTTTTGTGGATCTTGCGGAGTGGTCACAGCCCAGGGCGTTTGGGTTGCAGCTTCTACGGTTGGCGCAACAATACCCAGTATGTTGTGGTCAGATCGCCATTGGCTATTCGGTAACCAAGACTGCTGCAGGCGCCGCGCGGCCACTGCGGTCGCCGTGTTGCAACCAAGGAGCACAAGGTGGCAGCCGCGAGAAAATAAGGCTTCGACGCCTGCCCGGGTTAGGTCCACAACTTCATCTGAAGCCCGATCCCCATATGGCACGTTGGCGTGATCGCCATAGTACGTAAAACCCGTGTCCGGAAAGCGCTCAGCAAGCGCGCGCAGAACGGTGAGACCGCCAAGGCCGGAATCAAAGACACCAATCATGAAATTGAAAGCCGTGCTCAACAACAGGTGGGAAGACGCTGACGCTCTATCACATCACGGGCGCGCTGCCGAGCCACATTGGCGGTTTGCAGCTTTGTCTTTGACAACAGGGAGTGGATTGGCTCTACGAACCGCTCATTTCCTTGAGCTGCTCTAAGCTTGGCATGGCCACAGTATTATAGCCGCAATCGACAAAATGTACTTCGCCAGTGACTGCGCCAGACATGGGTGACAGCAGATAGAGCGCGGCACCGCCAATTTCATCGAGAGTCGGCGTGCGGCGCAGCGGTGCATGATCGCGCTGATAGTTGAAGATATCACGGGCGTCGGAGACGCCAGCACCGGCCAATGTGCGCATCACACCTGCGGAGAGTGCGTTGACCCGAATGCCTTGCGGCCCGAGATCGGCGGCGAGATAGCGAACACTGGCTTCAAGAGCAGCCTTGGCGACACCCATCACATTGTAGGAAGGAACCCAACGCGTGGCACCACCGTAAGACAGCGTGATCATTGAGCCGCCGTTTTGCATCAGGCGCGCGGCGCGACGCGCAATCTCTGTGAATGAAAAGCAAGAGATGATCATGGTCTGGCTAAAGTTGTCACGTGTGGTGTCCGCGTAACGGCCAGCCAATTCGCGCCGATCAGAGAACGCCAGTGCATGGACGACAAAATCCAATCCACCCCACTTATTTTCAATTTCATTGAAAACATTGTCGACGCTATCGAGATCTTCCACGTCGCACGATACGATAATGTCAGAGCCAACCGACTCGGCGAGAGGAACCGCGCGACGGCCAAAGGCTTCACCTTGATAGGTGAACGCCATTTTGGCGCCCTGTCCGGCAAGGACGCGGGCAATGCCCCAGGCGATTGAGCGGTCATTGGCAACGCCAAGAACCAATCCACGCTTACCAGCCATCAATGGGCCAGGCTTTGCAATATCCGTCTCGGTCATGAGTGATCCCATTTTGTCTTGGAACGACGGTCCCGTAACTTCAAACCAGCAATTTTCTTTTCGTAACGGCTTCATGATCCGGAACCTTCTTCAGGAGTGCGTTTCCCACTCCTTCGGTGCCGTTTCATGCGTCAGGGTTAACCATCATAACGGCGAAATACGAGAGTGGCATTTGTTCCACCAAAACCGAAGCTGTTCGACATGACACAGTTAAGGTCAACATCGTCGATCCGCTCGCGGGCGATGGGGATGTCTTCAAAGTCAGGGTCTAAGTCATCGATGTTGGCGCTTTCGCAAATAAATCCATTCTGCATCATAAGGATTGAGAAGATGGATTCTTGCACTCCAATGGCCCCCAATGAATGTCCCGTAAGTGACTTTGTCGCAGAAATTTTTGGAATATCGTTGCCAAATACTTCCCGCATGGCTTCAATTTCACGGGTATCGCCCACCGGTGTCGCTGTTGCGTGTGGGTTAATGTAATCAATTTTGTCGTTGATGCCGTTACCATCGAGCCCTTCAAGGGCTTTCTTCATGCACCGTGCAGCACCTTCGCCGGATGGAGCGACCATATCGAAGCCATCTGATGTTGCCCCGTATCCGACAACCTCAGCGTAGATTTTGGCACCACGTGCTTTAGCGCGCTCAAGCTCTTCTAAAACCAAAACACCAGCGCCGCCCGCGATCACAAAACCATCGCGGTCTTTGTCGAAGGCACGGCTTGCTTTTTGTGGTGTGTCATTAAAGTTCGACGACATGGCACCCATGGAGTCGAACAGCACCGACAGCGACCAATCAAGTTCTTCACAGCCACCAGCAAAAATGATGTCTTGCTTGCCCCATTGAATCAATTCTGCGGCGTTGCCAATGCAGTGCGCTGATGTCGAGCAGGCAGATGAGATTGAATAGTTCACACCCTTAATCTTAAAGCTGGTTGCAAGGGCTGCTGAGGGGCCAGAGCACATGGCTTTTGGCACTTCAAATGGGCCGACTTTTTTGGGTTCCCGCTCGCGTGTTGTATCGGCGGCGCGCACAATTGCTCGTGTCGACGGCCCGCCGGCACCCATGATAATGCCGGTACGCTCATTGACAACTTCATCATCTTCAAGCCCGGCGTCTCGAATGGCCTGGTCCATGGCGATATAATTCCAACCAACGCCTGCCTCCATAAACCGCTTGGGTTTACGTGGGACTTGGGCTTCCCAATCGATATCCGGTGCACCATGGACATGGCAGCGAAAACCAAGCTCGGCGTATTTGTCGGCGCGCACAATGCCAGACGAGCCATCGCGCAATGCGGCGACTACTTCCTGCGTCGTGTTTCCAATTGAGGAAACGATGCCCATGCCGGTGACGACGACACGTCTCATCAGCTCATTCCTTCCCTATAATAGCTAACGATACTGTGCTGAGATTTCCCGGCGCGGCAAGCACGTTTGCCCAAAGAAATGTTATTTTTTTGAGTTTTCGGGTGCGGCTTCGTCTTCGAACAGTCCGACCCGCAGATCACTGGCCGTGTAGATGACTTCGCCATCTGCCTTAAGCTCACCGTCTGCAATGCCAAGCTTCAATCTGCGCAGTATGACCCGTTTGAGATGGACGTGGTACTCCAGTCGTTTGATTTCAGGCAAGACCATGCCTGTGAATTTCACCTCACCGACACCTAAAGCGCGCCCGCGCCCCGGTGCCCCGAGCCAGCCCAGATAAAATCCTGTAAGCTGCCATAAGGCATCAAGTCCCAAGCAACCCGGCATCACCGGATCGCCTTTAAAGTGGCAATCGAAGAACCAACTAAGCCGTTCGTTGCCGGCAACCGCGAGCTCAGCAACGACCACGCCTTTGTCGTGGGCACCGCCGGTTTCCGAGATTTTCGAGATTTCATCAAACATGAGCATTGGCGGCAGTGGCAACTGGGCGTTACCAGGGCCAAACAATTCGCCCCTACCGCAGCGAAGTAGGTCGTCATAGTCATAGCTGTCGCGGCGGTCCGCCATGGTGTCCTGTGCCCTCTCGTTTGCGGGTCGTCAGGCCACAACTGGCTTTGGCCCCGTCAGCGGGCGTCTCTAGCACAATCGCCCGCCGATCAAAAGATCCGGTGCTGGGTGGCCCGCGCCCCATTATCCTAGATCTGAAGAGTTTGGCAGGGAGTTGCAGGCTTCGCCCGGCAGCCTTATACTTGACCCCAGAGGTTTGATTTTTTGATGCTGGCGCTGCTCTGTTCTGTCCGCTTTGGGATCAGCTCGGCGTGGCGTTTGGTTGAGAACTGGGAAACGATGCCAAATACTGCAGAAACTTGGACATCCGCCGCTTTTTGCGAGCAGTTGCGTGCAGCGGGGCTACGTCCCACGCGTCAACGCGTGACGTTGGCACAATTACTATTTGGCGAAGGCGATCGCCACGTTTCGGCTGAATGCCTGCACTCTGAAGTGACGGCAGCAGGCGAACAGATTTCCCTCGCCACGGTCTACAATACGCTGCATCAGTTTACGCGCGCTGGGCTTTTGCGCGCTTTGCCTGTTGACGGTGGCAAAACCTATTTTGATACCAACACGAGCGATCACAATCACTTCTTTGTCGAGACGGAAGGGAAGTTGCTCGACATCCCAAGTGAATCAATTCGTGTAGAAGGACTGCCCGAACCACCAGCCGGTCTCAAAATTAGCCATGTTGATGTGGTCGTGCGGTTGGTGAAAACCGAGTGACGGGCGGTGCGGCGCGCTGAGCGCTAATCCCAAATTTCATTGGGATAAACACCCCACAATTTGTCCTGCTTAACATAGCCATCATAGGTGCCGATCGAGACTTGGCACCAACGTCCATCGCAGCCATGAATATCCGCAATTACGCCGGCTTCGATGATTGCGACTTTGCGTGATCTTGTCGAATTATCATTGTAGACAGTCGCGTTTGGACGTGTCTCATGTTGCTTGCGTTCCCATGGAAGCACCAAAGCGGTACGGCGTCCGGACAGGAGTGAGCTAAAAATCCAGCCTTCTGTGCCTTCGGAGTCGCGCACGTGACGCCAGTTCTGCGATTCTTCGAATACCTCGAGCGGCAGACCGGCACGGCGATAAACCCACGTGGTTGGGTATTCCACGCCCGGGCCTGTGCGCAAGTTGACTTTGTCGGATTTGAGACTGACGTAGCGCGGCAATGGTAAGCCGCTCTTGCCGGTACTCGTCTGGGCGCGGGTCGGCACGCTGGACAGGAGCATCGCCGTCACAAGTACGGCAAGAATGGTGCCGACTCGAACACCTGTCTTGCTGTTGTTGCCTGACCTTGACACAGTCCCCCCGCTCAAAATGGCAGCCGTCATTGATCCTCCTTCGCGAATCTCTACCCACCATAGGACAGGGTAGATTTTGAGCACAAATTAGTTGACGCTTGCGGACCGTGCTGGTGTCATCGGCTGACGGTGCACGTTCCTACCCGACCGATGCGCAGCCTGGCTCATTCTCATGCTGTCGATCTTTCCATAGACTGGGGTCCGGTTTGTGGCAATCTCGCGCTTTGTCTTCTCTGCTGCATCTGTTAGACACGCGGCAAGTACAGTAGCTTGAGGGCGTGCGGTCGGTTGTCAGCGCCACAAAAGCAGCGGTGTTCCCGCGCCAAAGTGACAAGAACTAAATCCGAGCTGGTTGGAAAAAAAATGCCGAATACTGCCAAGAAGCCTGTTGTGATTGTGACCAGAAAGCTGCCCGATGTTGTCGAAACGCGCATGAAGGAGTTATTCGATGCGCGGCTCAATGAGTCCGACACGCCAATGTCTCAGGCAGAACTTGTGGAAGCGGTGCAAACCGCCGATGTCCTTGTCCCAACGGTGACAGATCGCATTGACCGCGGCATCATTTCGCAAGCTAGTCCGCAGCTGCGTCTTATAGCCAACTTCGGCACCGGCGTTGATAATGTTGATCTAGATACCGCCAACAATCGCGGAATTTCCGTGACCAACACACCCGGCGTGCTGACCGAAGACACAGCTGATATGACCATGGCGCTTATCCTTGCTGTGCCGCGTCGATTGGCCGAAGGCGCAGCTCTTCTCAAAGATCCCAACAATCAATGGAACGGCTGGTCGCCAACAGGGATGTTGGGGCACCGTATTTTTGGCAAGCGTTTAGGCATTGTTGGAATGGGACGCATCGGCCAGGCGGTGGCCTCGCGCGCGCGCGCGTTTGGTTTGCAGATTCACTATCACAGTCG
>JAHZKN010000064.1 GCA_022600335.1 Alphaproteobacteria bacterium | reverse complement strand
GCGGTTGGCCCCGATTTCGGTTTACCGCGCGATCGATGCCCTGCTCGAAGCCGGTGTTATCCATCGCTTAGAAAGTAAGAATGCGTATTTCGCCTGCCGCCGTTTGGATCATGACTTTGAAAAGTCAGGTCGGCCGTTGGTCCTGGCCTGTGAAAATTGCGGGACAGTGGCGGAAGTAGACAGCCACGGCATCTTTGAAACCATTGATCACGTGTGTGGTGATGTCAAATTCAAGCCGCGGGTGCGGTTTGTTGAAGTCTCCGGCCTGTGTCCCAAGTGCGCTAAGAAAAAAGACTGACGTGTCGGCCATGGATTGCTGGCTCCACCGGCTGGGCTAGGACCCATTTGCGTCTGTCTGCTAAGGCGGCTATTCCAACACGTCGCCAGCAATTGCAATCCGTTGAAAGTAGCCTAAACCGATGCCCGAACCAGCGGATCACACCAAACAGAGCCCAACGGATGCTGGACGGAGAGACCACGCGGCTGCTGAGCCCAGCTGCGGTCATGACCATCCCGTCATCGACAGTGCGCCCGATACAGCAGCATTGATTTCAGCGCGTCAGGTGACATTGACACGACAAGGGCGCGTCTTGTTACAGGATGTTGACCTCGATCTTTGGCCGGGTGAGATCGTAACTCTGATTGGACCCAACGGGGCTGGTAAAACGACACTCGTGAAGGCGCTGCTGGGTCTAGAGACCATAGATCAGGGTCAAATTTATAGACGCCCCGAGCTGGCACTTGGCTATGTGCCACAGAAGTTTGATTTAGATTCTGCCCTGCCGCTAACCGTGGAACGGTTTTTGGCGCTTGGCATGGATCAATTGGTCGATCGCGCGAAGATTATTTCTGCGCTCGACGAAGTTGGTGCGCCGAACGTACTGAGGCAGCAATTGCACCAGATTTCTGGCGGTGAACTGCAGCGTGTTCTGCTCGCTCGTGCACTCCTCCGGGCCCCGGATATTTTAATCTTGGATGAACCGGCACAAGGCGTCGACCTTGCAGGTGAAATCGAGCTCTATGATCTCATTTCGGAGGTGCGTGATCGCTACGGGATGAGCGTCCTTTTAGTTTCGCACGATCTTCACACCGTGATGGCACGCTCCAATCGCGTCATTTGCCTGAACCGTCATGTTTGTTGTTCGGGTGTTCCAGATACAGTCTCCAAACATCCTGAGTATGAGCGCTTGTTTGGGGTTGCTGCTGCCAAGTCCATTGCTATCTATCGCCATGATCATGATCACAGCCATGATTTGAGTGGGTCACCAGCGGCACCGGATCATGATCATGCGCGCAAGGCCGAAGCCCATACGCACCACAAGGATGAGACGTGATCGAACCCTATCTCCTACGTGCTTTTTTGGCGGCGATCGCTTTGGCTGTTATTGCAGCACCGCTTGGTTGCTTTGTTGTCTGGAACCGCATGTCGTATTTCGGCGAGACCATTGCCCAAGCCAGTTTGTTGGGCGTCGCGCTGGGATTGCTTTTCCAGGTGGATGTCACCCTGAGTGTTGTTACCGCGACCGTTGGGGCTGCTTTGGCGATGATTGCACTCACGCGACAGAAGCTCGTGCCGATTGATTCCGTGCTTGGCCTGATGCACCACGGCGCATTGGCACTGGGGGTTATCACAATTGCCAGCCTCAAAGGTCAGTCGGTTGATCTGATGGGCTATTTGTTTGGTGATATATTTGCAGTGTCATCGGACGACCTCTGGTGGATCGCAGCAATCGGCATTGGCGTTGCTTCAACGCTGTTTTGGTTGTGGCAGCCGCTAATCCGAATGTCAGTGCATGACGATCTTGCTCGGGCTGAAGGCCTGTCCTCTACAACCGCACGGACCCTGTTCACCCTCTTGCTGGCCGTCGTTATTGCGGTTGCAATTAAGATTGTTGGTATTCTTCTCGCCATTGCATTTTTGATCGTGCCAGTTGTTTCGGCACGCCCGTTTGTGCGAAATCCAGAGTCCATGGTGCTGGTTAGCGCTGTAGTTGGCGTGGTCTGTGTTGTGGCAGGACTACTCATCTCCACGCGTGCGGATGTCCCAGGCGGTCCAGCGATCGTGCTGGTGATGACCCTAGTGGCGGCTGCGTCGTTGCTGTTTGCTGGCTGGCAGACCAAAGCATGATCCCGCATTACGAAGACTCGAAAAAATGAAGTGCAGGTAAGGATATTGGACTCTAACTTTCAGCGTCGCACGTCAGTTGCTGTTGCCGTTGGCCCGATTTGGGTCGGTGGCGACCATCCGATTGTCGTGCAATCGATGACCAATACGGACACGGCCGATATTGAGAGTACGACGGCGCAGATCCTTGATTTGGCGCGCACCGGCTCTGAGATCGTGCGCATTACGGTAGATCGCGACGAGGCCGCAAAGGCCGTTGCGCCTATTCGAGATAGGGTGCGTAACGCCGGCTCTGAGGTGCCGATTGTTGGAGATTTTCATTACAACGGGCATCGGCTGCTCAGTGACAATCCAGATTGCGCAGAGGCCTTGGATAAATACCGTATCAATCCCGGTAATGTTGGCTTCAAGGCCAAAAAGGACAGTCAGTTCTCCGCCATAATAGATTTGGCATTGCGCTGGAATAAGCCTGTACGGATTGGTGTCAATTGGGGTTCGCTCGATCAAGAGCTGTTGACGGCGCTTATGGATGAGAACGCACAGTTGCCGCAACCCAAAGATGCTCGTGACGTCATGCACGAGGCGATCGTGCAGTCCGCGTTACAAAGTGCGGCGCAGGCAGAATCGCAAGGATTGGCTGCAGAACGTATTATTATTTCTGCAAAAGTATCTGCTGTTCAGGATCTGATTGCTGTCTATCGTATGTTGGCAAGTCGCTGCCAGTACGCGCTGCATCTTGG
>JAHZKN010000063.1 GCA_022600335.1 Alphaproteobacteria bacterium | reverse complement strand
AGCGCCCTTGGTCATCTGACCCGGCAACGGTTTGCACAGGACCTAAAGACTGCAACCCTTAACGCGGGTTTTGATCCTGGCCGCATCTCGCCCCATGTTCTGCGTCACGCGTTTGCCAGCCATTTGCTTGACCGAGGCGCAGATCTCAGAGCTGTGCAACAGTTGTTGGGCCATGCGGACATTTCAACCACGGAAATCTATACTCATGTACTAGAAGAGCGCCTGAAGCGCCTGGTCCACGACCACCACCCGCTGGCAAAAAAGGGCTAACCATGGTGACGATTTGCAACTCACCTTGACAGCGCTCAGGGTAGGATCGCACTGTCCCGACCGAAGTGCTTCGAGACATCTGTAAGACCTCCGATTTACGAAAGATAAACCGTTGGAACCGACATCACCAACACCGCCAGCTTCAGGATTTATTTATCTCAAGTTCGAAGATCCGATCAGGGATCTGGAAGGCAAGATTGCCCAGCTGCGCACGCTGGAAGGCGAAGATGCTGTCTCCATCGAAGATGAGATTCGTAAGCTTGAGCAAAAAGCCCATGCTGCACTTGTGAGCACGTATGCCAAGCTCACACCTTGGGACAAGACTCTAGTTGCCCGTCATCCAGATCGCCCGCACTGCCTCGACTACGTCGATCAGCTGATCGAAGACTTCACACCCTTGGCCGGTGACCGCTACTTTGCCGAAGACCAGGCAATCATGGGTGGCCTTGGCCGTTTTCGTGGCCAGTCTGTGATGGTCATCGGTCACGAAAAAGGATCAGACACGGAAGGCCGCATTCGACATAACTTCGGCATGGCTATGCCGGAAGGCTATCGCAAAGCCGTACGCCTGATGGAGTTGGCTGAGCGCTTTTCCATCCCGGTGATCACGTTGGTTGACACGGCTGGTGCCTACCCTGGCATTAGCGCTGAAGAACGCGGCCAGGCCGAAGCGATTGCCCGCAGCACAGATTGTTGCCTGAAAATCAGCGTGCCACTGGTTTCTGTCGTTATCGGCGAGGGTGGTTCTGGTGGTGCCATCGCCATTGCGACAGCCAACCGAATTCTAATGCTTGAGCATTCCATCTACACTGTCGCCTCACCGGAAGCCGCAGCTTCAATCCTGTGGCGCGATTCTGCCAAAGCCATTGATGCCGCGACCAACATGAAGATCACCGCGCAAGATTTGCTGGAGCTGGGTATAATCGACACCATCATCGAGGAACCGGTTGGTGGTGCCCACCGTGATGCTGTGCAAGTCATTGCCAATACCGGAGATGAGATCGAGGCCGCACTTGCTGAGTTTTCTGACATGCGTGCAGAAAATATTCGCGCGCAGCGCCATGATCGATTCCTTGCAATTGGCCGAAATTTGTAGCGCTCACGGCAGCTGATTGCACAATTCCCAGCCGACACCCCAAACCCGCCTACCGGCTGCCCCAATCCCGCCGTTCTATTGGGGATAACTTCGGTCGTTGAACTGACGGGGGTTGCCCATTATGGTCACGGGCGACCAAAGGGTTAATGAATTCTTTACGAAATCAATCGAATTGTATTCGCTATGCGCCAAGGGGAGTGCGTATGCGTATGAATATGTGGGGCGTCCCAAAATCTCTGTCAGTATTGCTTGGTGCGCTTATCGCGACCAGCCTGCTGCTTGCTGCGTGTAGTACAGCTCCACAAATACCTGCTTCAGAACAACCTCTTTCAAAAGACGCTCTCATGCTGCTTGGCCGCAAGGGCATGAACCCTACAGCACCGATTTTTGTTCGCATCTTTAAAGAAGAGTCTGAACTTGAAGTTTGGAAGCTTCGCGCTGATGGTCGTTACTATCACTTCAAGACCTATCCAATTTGCAATTGGTCTGGCGACTTAGGCCCGAAACTTCGCCAGGGCGATAAGCAAGCACCTGAAGGGTTCTATTCGATCAATCATGATCAACTAAACCCAAATTCAAAGTTTCATCTGGCATTCAATCTTGGTTACCCCAACGCCTACGACAAATCTAAGTATCGTACGGGGCAGTATCTAATGGTGCATGGCGATTGCAAATCTGCCGGTTGTTACGCCATGACAGATGCTCTGATTGAAGAAATCTATGCTTTGTCGCGCGAAGCTCTACGCGGTGGTCAGCAAAAGTTCGATGTGCACGCCTACCCCTTCCGAATGACGGATGAGAAGCTTGCGCGCCATCGCAAATCCAAATGGTATCGGTTCTGGAGGACGCTCAAAAAAGGCTACGACTATTTTGAGATCCACCGTATTCCGCCAACCGTCACTGTTTGCGAACGACGCTATATTGTCGATGTCGTGCTGCCAGAAAATCGGACCATCAACCCAACCGCCCGTTGTCCCAGATTCAAGCGCCAACGCTTGATGCCGTTTGCACCGCATCCAGAAGAGATGCAAATTGCTGAAGAACGGATCACGGTACCGGGTCCGAAAATGCGGCGTTTTGCGACGACCCTCCCCGAACAAAGCGCACCGGGTCACCGGCAATCTCTGCCACCAGCTGCAGCCCTCGGGTTTAACGGCCCCTAGTGCCAGCCTCCAACGCCTTCCGTGTATCCCATGGGATTTACAACGGACAGGTGTTCGCTCTAACGGCGATCAAATCTGAATGACGCGACCAAGAAGACGAAAACGCAGACGCCTTAGGATGCTGGTCGTATTTCTGCTTCTGTTGAGCGCTGGCGCGGTGGCTGTTTACACAATCAGTCTTGATATCAAAACGCGGGATCGGAATCTGATTGCAGCCCAGCGCATGAAGAACCACGCACTGTTTCGCTTGTCCCGGCCGCTCGTTGGCACACCGCAGCTCGATGACCTCAACGGCCGTCTGAATGCCCACGGCGTTCAATTGGGCGCACCAATTTTCATGCGCATTTTCAAACGCGAGTTTGAGCTCGAATTATGGATGTTGCGTGATGGCCGCTTCCATCGCTTTGCCACCTACCCGATTTGCATGTGGTCTGGCGCTCTTGGACCAAAACAAAAAGAGGGCGATCGCCAAGCACCAGAAGGCTTCTATACGGTCACCAAGAAGCAATTAAATCCGAACAGCCGTTGGCATCGCGCATTTAATCTCGGTTTCCCAAATCTGTTTGATCGAAGCCATAAGCGTACTGGCTCATTTCTTATGGTTCATGGCGGCTGCGGCTCGATTGGCTGCTATGCGATGACCGACCCTGTCATTTCGGAGATTTGGAAAATTGTGACCGCAGCGTTGAATGGTGGCCAGCCGCGTTTTCACGTGCATGTTTTCCCCTTCCGAATGAGCAACGAAGCGCTTGAAGCACGCAAGGACGATGCGCAATTTCCATTCTGGCGCGATCTGAAACAGGGGCATGACCACTTTGAGGCCAATTGGATGCCGCCACGCGTCTCGGTGTGCAACGCGCGCTATGTCTTTGATGCAGCAAAATCCCGCAACGGCTCTGATGTCATCGAACGACAGTGTCCTAAGCCGACTGCGGTTGGTCGGGGTGGCGCGCCTGTGCAGCGCAGGACCAATTAATAGCCGGCATCGGGACCAAGTGCCTGACCCTGGTATGCAGCTTGGGGATGCATCGGTTCTTCAGCGTCAACAGGTTCTGGCTTGGGCATATCCTTCATCGATAGCCAGAAGATCTGCCCGGGGCCAAAGCGCAGCACATCATGCACCATCGTGCCTGGATCACTGAACGCGTCCTCAGATATTGGAAAGCCACCTCGCACCAAAACCTCTCCGACAAATTCCGAGCAGTAGTAGGCGCCATCGCGCTTCGCTGGGCGAAAAAAGATGCGTCGAAAAACTGAACTCCAATCATAGCCTGCATT
>JAHZKN010000007.1 GCA_022600335.1 Alphaproteobacteria bacterium | reverse complement strand
CGACACTACATGTTGCCACCTGCGCCAAGACCAGAGACATATCGCTGATGATTACGGCGGAAGGCCGCGACCCTGCCTACGAATGGATTGCTTTTGACTCGCTTCGCAAGCCTGGTGAAAAATATTCCTTTTTTGGTCATATTATTCCGCCCGTCAATGCGACCGAACTTGAACATGGCACGCGCGGCGCATTGTTCCGCCTGGCGCAGGCAGAGACGACCATCACCGTGCTGTGTCAGACGCGTGATGGCAAAAACATTGTGCGGACGCTGCAGCAGGACAACAAATGTGTCCGCGAGACGTTCTCGCCCTTTAAGGGTCGTGTTGAAAAACGCGAAGACGTAGCCTGCGACAACGCCTGCCCAGAAGAGCCGAAAGAGGGCTGACGGAGCGCGCGCGAGTCTAAAGGCTATGGCTTGCGAATGATGAGGTCCAAATACTGTCTAAAAAATCCGGCGTGAATGTCTGGTTCAAGGCGTTCAAGAAAACGCTCATACTTTCGCGTCCGCGAAACAAGTCCGTGCGCCATCATAAATGGATTTGAGCGCCGGAGAAAACCAGTTTTGTCGCTGACCACATCCAATGCGCGTACATCATCAAAAACAATATCGAATTCATGGAATGATACGCCGCGACCCCAGCGTGCAAGTTGCACGTCATTGATTGCCTTGTCACTCTCGATAGCATCAGCGAAAGCTTCGCGCTGTGCATGTTTGGCCCATTGCCAAGCTACGCTATCGGGCAGCCAGTTGTAGAAGTTGCTCATCGAGGTATGCCCATCCCAAAACCACAAACGGTTTGGAGCTTCAATCACGCTCCAAATTCCGCCAGGCCGGACCAGTGACCAGGATTGAGTCATGGCTCCGCAACGCTCGCTATGAGTCATGTGTTCCAAAGAGGCGAAGAAGATTACCGCATCAAATGTTCTTGTCTTGAGCGTTGTGTCGAGATTGGCGGCGTTTCCTGTCAGGAATTCCGCGTTGAGGTCATGTAACCGAAGCCGCTCCCGTCCGACTTGCAGTGCGTCGTTATCGATATCGACACCCGTAACGATTGCGCCTTGTTCGGCCAGGGCCAGGGTTGATTCACCTGTTCCGCATCCCAGTTCCAGTATTCTTGCGCCGTCCAAGGGTAGGGCTGCATTCAGCCACGGTACATTTGCGTAGCGGTCCTCAACCAATGCGCCTGCAAGCGCTGCGTCCAGATCCCCCTCATCAGTGACATTCGAATAATGAGTGCGTGTGTAATTGCTCAGCTCCGCGCTTCGTTCTGGATCAAGGGTCCGGAATCGACTCCGGATCAAAGGTGTTGCCGCCAAATTGCACTTATAGACCCGGCGCCGAAGGTGCTGTTTGTCGATGAGTTTGGAGAGCATGTCTGACGACCAACAAAGATCTTGAGATCCTGGAATGTGTTTCAGGGAAAATGACATGCCGAGGCTCTCAATCAAATATGTGGCGCAGATCTTGGCTAATCAGGCGGCCATTAACGACAAAGATCTGGTGATCAGGCCTGAGATTGGCAGTGTGTGGGGGCGCCGCCATCGTATCGCCGTGCCAGTTGACGACCGCTGTTAGAAGTTCTGCCGACGTTCTCGCACATCGGCATCATTTCTTATGATGACACCCTGAGCCAACCAAAAAACCGTTGCGGAGCTCAATGCGGTTGGTGTGCAAAGGTTAAATGGCACAGCCTTGGAGACAAGAACACGCACACCAAGTGTTATCCACTACGCCAATATTCAAAATGTGATTTCCCTCTCCGAACTGAACTAGTTATTCTGTTGGAGTCATAGCTTTCGACGGGGGTCTACCTGTTATTGGAGGACAGTACCCATGAAAGTTAAAACTGCTATGCATGAAGGTGTAGATTGGGTCACGCCAGACACGCCTGTTGTTGAACTTGCAAAGATGATGCGGAAGCAAGACATCGGCGCAATTCCCATTGGAGAGAATGACCGGCTGATCGGTATGGTCACCGACCGCGACATCATTTGTAATGGGCTTGCACGTGATGACTTCACATCCAGCGATGCAACAGCTCGGGACGTGATGACGGAGGGCATTCATTGCTGCCGTGAAGACGACGACCTTGCCAAGGCGATGCGTCATATGGAGAAGGTTGGCGTACGCAGGCTTCCCGTCATCAACCGAAACAAACGCATGGTTGGTATATTATCTCTGGGCGATATCAGCCAAATTGCACCGAGCGATCTCGTGACGGAATGGGCCAGGAGCCTTTCGGCCCACCATCACTGAAAGTTACCTTGTACGACCTTTAAACGATTTGCACTGTGTCTGTTGTTTCCTACGCCGGGTAGCTTCTGAGCGAATGGCAGGTGCGTGGCTATTGCCGAATCTGAGCCTGAACCGATCAAATCAATCTCACCGGTGAAAATTGCGGAGCCGTTTAATTCGTTGTCCAGCCCACTCATTCTGGGCCACTTTGATGCAGCGCAGAGCAAGGCACCTCCTGTTTTCCACACTTCTGAGGTGTCCATGATCAACGCAGTTTTCTTGGATCTTTCCGGGGTGATTTACCAGGGAAAAACCGTGTTGCCCGGTGCGTGCGACGCGGTTGTCCAGTTGCGCCGTGCAGGGCTCTTTCTTCGTTTTCTTACCAATACGACGCGGGCAACGAAGCAGGCGGTCTTGGAGAATCTTCAAAGCATGGGGCTGGAGTGTGATATCTGCGAAGTCTTCACACCGGCTCAAGCTGCGTGCGCCTGGCTGCGACACAACAAGCGCACGCCATATCTGTTGGTCCATCCTGATTTAAAAGAAGAGTTTCAAGACTGCTCTGTCAGCAATCAATACGCCGTCGTCGTCGGTGATGCAGGCCATGCTTTCAGCTATGACGAATTGAACAAAGCGTTTCGTGTGCTTTTGCAGGGCGCAGATTTCTTGGCTCTAGCAGAAAACCGCAATTTTAAAGATTCTGACGGATGCCTCAGTCTCGACGCTGGCCCATTTATACATGCACTGGAATTTGCCACGCGGCGCTCTGCCACTTTATTGGGAAAACCGTCGCGCTCATTCTTTGAAGCAGCGCTCGATGGGGCAGGCTGCGGCTTGGATCAGGCCGTTATGGTTGGTGATGATGCAGAGTCCGATGTCTCAGGCGCACTGCATTCAGGGCTTGGTTACGCATTGTTGGTTCGCACGGGGAAATATCGGCCGAATGACGAATTGGCTTTTTCTCCGCCGCCAACGGACGTTGTTGATGACATCTCCACGGCGGCAAGCTGGATTCTTGATCATCACAAATGAACAGATGTGCAGTTTAAAAAGCTAGTGAGGTTT
The DNA here is from genome assembly GCA_022600335.1 of Alphaproteobacteria bacterium. Classification (GTDB taxonomy): domain Bacteria; phylum Pseudomonadota; class Alphaproteobacteria; order Rhizobiales; family Hyphomicrobiaceae; genus JAHZKN01. Next base: position 446 of record JAHZKN010000007.1, on the reverse strand, counting down.
ACTGCCAGCTGTCGCGCGAACGGCTTTTCCTATTAGGCTCATTTGTCATGGGGAGATGCAGAGAAAGCTGATGGGATACGCAAGGTTTGTTGGGTGGTGGGCTCAGTCACCGCATCATCGAGTTGACGGTTGACGTCCGCTCTTGCCCGACACGCTGACAAAAAACAGAGACGGAGATGTTCTGACCTGACCCAATGTATGGACCGGCTGCGGGACGCAAGAGAGATTTTTGCAGTTGCGTTGTTTGCTCACCAGTCCGCAAACGAGCTGGATCGGACGCGTTTAGACGAATACTTTCTGTCTCACTTCTTTTCGTCTTTTGTATTGATGTGGCTGGTTGGCAACCCACGCGATACTATTTGCAGTGGCACTCCCTGTTTGCGGGCAGCGTATGACTTTATAGCTATTGACAGTGTTCGGACATTGCTCGAGTCTCTGATGACTTG
>JAHZKN010000062.1 GCA_022600335.1 Alphaproteobacteria bacterium | reverse complement strand
TGCCCAGGCGTCTTGCTGCCACCTGGCAATCCCAACACGCCCGAGCCCGTCGCATTAATCAACCAAAGGCCAAACATTGCCAACAGAGTTGCAGGGCCTGCAGCGCCGCGCACAAAAAGTCCGGCCGCCGCCGCCAGAACTAAAATGCCGATCATAATGCGTAGCCTGCGCACCCAGATTCCCGCTGCGGCTCCGCGCGCCGTCTCTGCAATCAGCAACCCGATGACCAATGCAGCCAGTCCAAGGAGAAGATATTGCATGGTCCGATCTACCGTCCTTGTGTCATGTCTGCAATGAGCCGTTGCGCAGCAGCGTTTGTCCCGCGTTGCCCGAGCTCTAAGAGCGCTTTGCGACCACCTGCAGCATAAACCGCAACAGCCTGCAACAACTGGCGCAACTGAGCAGCAGACCCGCTGTCAAATCGGCTCCAACAGCCTTTGGTCAGCCGTGCGATTTCTCGAAACGCCAGCTCTGCTTGCGCATTGCTGCCTTCCTGAAATACAAACACCGGCACACCAACCAACGCCAATTCCCCAGCCCGGCCGCACAATGCATCGACATCTTCTTCCATCGCATCGCCAACGTAGACAACAGCGTTGACGTGTCCCGCCTCCGCTTCACTCAGCACGTGATGCAAGACTTTTCCGATTTGCGTGGTGCCGCCCTGACATGAGACCGATGTCATCAGGCGCTGCAAGCCATCCGGATTTGATACCCATTTTGAGGCGCGACATTGGCCTGCACCGCGAAAATAGACAAGCTGCACATCCAATCCACCAACATCACGCACAGCTTCAAACATTTCTGACTGTACTGCCAACGCTATGTCCCACGTGGGCTGACGGCTCATGGTTGCATCCATCGCAAACACCAAACGCCCGCGTCCCTTCCCACCGACAGGTGCCAAAGATGTGAGGTGTTGAACAAATGCTGCAACATCTGATGCTGTGGACGGTGGTGCTGCGTCAGACAGGCGCGCGTGACCTGAGCGCTTTGAGCTCGGCTGCACGGCAGCACCTCCTCGCGCTGGTCCGGTCGCACCCACGCGCGCACTATGCGTGTCTTTAGTTGCGTCCTTGTGGGGCTTTTTTTGCTGGTCCTTATTGGTCACCATCCGACCACGCCTCATCATTCAATCACCGTGAGTCTAGCATAGAGATGGCGTCGCAATCACGCATGGACAAGGGGCACGCACAAACAACAGCTCGGCATTATTAATCTGGGTCTGAGAGGTCGTGTGCCAACAGGCGAATATTGCCTCCTGTTGCTGTGATGTTATCGGTCCGTGTCTGCTCTTGCGCAAAACGCAATAAATAATTTGGACCACCGGCTTGCGGACCGCTGCCAGAAAGGCCCATGCCGCCAAACGGCTGCACCCCTGGAACCGCAGAAATCTGCTGACGGTTTAAATAGAGATTTCCGACCCGGGCTTGATCTTCAACATACTCGCCAACAGCGCTGATGCGACTGTGCACCGAAAGCGTCAAGCCAAACCCACACTGATTGATCTGGCCAACAACGCGATCAAGATACCCCCGCTCAAAGCGAACAATGTGCAGCACCGGGCCGAAGACTTCCTGAGTCAGAGCCTCCATCGTTTGAACTTCATAAATAGATGGCGCAACATAACTTCCAAAGCGCAGACCTGCAGGCAACGCCAAATCAACCAGTTCACGACCCTGATGCTTCATGTTGAGTTTGTGAGCATCAAGACGATCCTGGGCATCGCCATCAATCACCGGGCCAATATCGGTAGTAAACGCCATTGGATCGCCAATAGTTAGCTCGTTGACGGCGCCAACCAACATTTCGATCACGCGATCAGCCGTATCATCCTGCAAAAATAGCACCCGAGCGGAAGCACAATTCTGACCTGCATTCTGAAACGCGGACTGAACAACATCACGGACAAGGTGTTCAGCAAGGGCGCTGCTATCACTGATCATGGCGTTGATGCCACCTGTTGCCGCGATGAATGGCTGAATGGCACCGCGACGGTCGGCCAGCGTTTTTTGAATATCCCAGGCGTTGGCCGTGCTGCCGGTAAACGCCACACCTGCAATCCGTGGATCTTTGGTCAACGCCGCACCAACCACCGACCCGCCCGTCAACACATGCAGCACCTCAGAGGGAACACCCGCTTCATGCAAAATCTTGATGGCCAAGTAGGCCGCAAGCGGCGTTTGCGGTGCAGGTTTGGCGATGACTGAATTTCCAGCAGCCAACGCAGCCGCCACTTGGCTGGTGAAGCCTGCCAGTGGTGAACTCCACGGACTGATGCAAGCAAAAACTCCGCGGCCGCGCAAACGAGTTGTGTTGACCTCTCCCGTTGTCGAGCGAAGCGTTTGAGGATCCACAAACACCTGTCGCGCCTCAGCTGCATAATAACGCAGAGAATCGACAGTCTGGCGCACCTCTGCCAATGCACTAGCAATTGTTTTGCCGGACTCGCGGACAAGCACGGCCATCAACTGGGTGTGATCGCGCTCAAATATGTCGGCCGCCAGTTGCAGTATTTTACCGCGCTCAGTGCCGCCACGGCGATCCCAATCCCACGCCGCGGCAGTGGCTGTAGCGAGTGCCATCTCAACATCATCGGGTGTTGCAGAGCGCGTTGACCCAAGACGTTGGCCGCGATTGTGCGGACATAGCATCCATGTCGCAGCATTACCTCCCGTATGCGCCTCCCCGGCAACAATCGGTCCAACTTCAAACTCGCTGTCGATGGCCGCTTCCATCTCAGACACAACGTGCGTACGCGTGCGCGCAGTGGCAAACGAAAGCCCCTTCGAATTCTTACGGTCCGGCCAAAACACATCACGCGGACGAACAAGACTCTTCACCGGCGTTTGTTCGTGGCGTTCTTTCTCCAATCGCTCTACGGGGTCCATCACGATATGCGAAATCGGCGAGTCCAGATCTGAAAGCCGGTTGACGAACGACGTATTGGCACCGTTTTCCAAAAGTCTGCGCACCAGATACGAGAGCAAAACATCATGCTCACCAACCGGCGCATATATGCGGCACGGGCGACCAAGGCCGTCTGCACCGAGAACATCTTCAAACAAGGCTTCGCCCATGCCATGCAGGCGCTGGTATTCAAAATCCGTATTGCCAGCCGCAGTCATTGCAGCTGCGACGCTGTGCGCGTTGTGGGTCGCAATCTGCGGATAAAAAGCACTAACATCGCTAAACAGAAACCGCATGCAGGCCAGATACGAAACGTCGGTATGCAACTTGCGCGTAAGAACAGCATAGTCTGCGAGACCCAGCTCTTGCGCCCACTTGATTTCACTATCCCAGTAGGCACCCTTGACGAGACGCAGAGGGATGCGCTTGCCGTGACTCAGCGCCAACTTGCGCAACCACCGGAGCATGGGGATGGCACGCTTGCTGTAGGCTTGCACAGCAATCCCAAGACCGTTCC
>JAHZKN010000061.1 GCA_022600335.1 Alphaproteobacteria bacterium | reverse complement strand
CCGGAGACCGACTTTTCAGACGCTACGGTCGAAAGGATTGTTTTCTCTTCACGCAGCGCTCTGAGCAGCTCTTCTTCAAACTTACCGACCGCTGACTCGTCTAAAGCATCAAGATAGCCACGTGTGCCGGCGAAAATCACAGCAACCTGTTCTTCCATTCTAAGCGGCGAGAACTGTGGCTGCTTAAGCAGCTCCGTGAGACGCGCACCACGTGCGAGCAGTTTCTGCGTCGCTGCATCAAGATCGGACCCGAACTGAGCAAACGCTGCCATTTCGCGATACTGCGCCAGCTCACCTTTAATCTTACCAGCGACCTGCTTCATGGCTTTCGTCTGCGCCGATGATCCAACGCGCGACACGGATAGACCAACATTCACAGCTGGACGGATGCCTTGGTAAAACAATTCTGTTTCCAAGAAGATCTGGCCATCGGTGATGGAAATCACGTTGGTTGGAATGTAGGCCGCCACGTCATTGGCTTGCGTTTCAATCACCGGCAACGCCGTCAAGGATCCAGAGCCGCTACCTTCGTTCAACTTTGCTGAGCGCTCCAGCAAACGTGAGTGAAGATAGAAAACGTCACCTGGGTACGCTTCACGTCCTGGAGGACGGCGCAGGAGCAATGACATCTGGCGATAGGCTACGGCTTGTTTTGAGAGATCATCATACGCAATCACCGCATGCATACCGTTGTCGCGGAAATATTCTCCCATCGTGCAGCCAGCGAACGGCGCCAGGAACTGCATTGGTGCCGGATCAGAAGCCGTCGCCGCAACAACAATAGAGTATTCAAGCGCGCCACGCTCTTCCAGAATCTTGACGAATTGCGCAACGGTGGACCGCTTCTGCCCGATGGCAACGTACACACAGTAGAGCTTCTGTTTCTCATCACCCGATTCGTTGATCGACTTCTGATTTAGAAACGTATCGAGAATAATCGCGGTCTTGCCGGTCTGGCGGTCACCGATAATCAGCTCGCGCTGGCCGCGGCCAACCGGGATCAACGCGTCAACAGCCTTGAGGCCCGTGGCCATTGGTTCATGCACAGATTTGCGCGGCAGAATGCCGGGCGCTTTGACATCAACCAAGCGGCGCTCATCCGACTTGATCGGTCCCTTGCCGTCAATCGGGTTGCCAAGACCGTCAACAACGCGACCGAGCAAACCTTTGCCCACCGGAACGTCCACAATGGCACCGGTCCGTTTAACGGTATCGCCTTCTTTAATGCCTCGGTCATCGCCGAAGATCACGACACCAACGTTGTCGGCTTCGAGGTTCAGCGCCATCCCGCGAATATTGCCTGGAAACTCGACCATCTCACCGGCTTGGACATTGTCGAGGCCGTAAACGCGGGCAATACCGTCACCGACCGACAGCACCTGGCCGATTTCAGAGACTTCCGCTTCTTTGCCAAAATTTTTGATCTGATCCTTAAGGATCGAGGTGATTTCCGCGGCCCGGATGTCCATCAGTTGACCTCTTGTCTTCGCTATCTTGCGTTCTTGTTTGCCCGTTGCAGGTGTGCGCTAGAAAACCAACTTCGGCAATCGCAGCGCTTTTCCTACCCCATCGAAAAACCGCCAATGTCGTCCAGACATCAGCGGTTGGTACCTTTAATCTATGCGCTACTGGTGAGCGCGGCTTTCATCGTTGCTAGTTTTGTGCGCAGAGAGCTGTCGACCATGCGACTGCCAATCTTCACAACCAATCCACCAAGCAATGATGGATCAACTTCCGTTGACAACTGCACGTCCTTACCGACGCTTTCTTTGAGCGTTGCCTTGAGTTCAGCGGTTTGCTCATCGTTCAATGGCGCTGCTGAGATCACCTCTGCTGTGACTTCCCCGCGGGCTTTGGCTGCCAGCGCCCGAAAAGCACGCACGACATCAGGCGCGATCGAAAGACGGCGGTTCTTGGTAATGAGTTGAAATAAATTTGTTGTGACTGTGCTGGCATTCATTTTGGCCAACACGGCGGCCACAGCTTTGCCCTGGTCTTCCGTCGACAACACGGGACTGGCCAACACGCCGCGCAAATCTGAACTCTCATCAAATAGTTGCTGAAACGTGTTCAAGTCGCGCTCGACATCGCCAACCGCGTTTTCATCTGTTGCTAATTCAAATAGTGCAGACGCGTAACGGCCTGCAACGCTTGCCATAATTGGTTCGTTTGTCGCCACGTCAGACGCTCTTCCGCTGTCAAGGGTTTGACCTGCAGACCCCGCGGCCGAAGCCACAGCCCTGTTTGGGAAATTTGCATCAAGAAGAGCGTGTTCGAGCGTAATCGCCAGCTCGCCCCCACGATGAAATCGAGGTGGTCTCTACCATGTGTGTGGCACAGCTTCAACGGCCACGCGGAGGCCGCAATGACGCATTGGTCGAATGGCCACCCGCTTGCGAAATTTGCCCCGGAACTGAACCGAGCCAAACGGCTGGAGATGCTCCAGGTCGTCATGATCGAGGACATATCGATCCTATGTGGGCATGAATAAAGTGGCATAATTAATTGTTTTAATTATATATTTTTGAACTCAAGGCAACATGAGAT
>JAHZKN010000060.1 GCA_022600335.1 Alphaproteobacteria bacterium | reverse complement strand
GTGTAGCGACGGCCTTGGGCACGCTGTTCAAAAACAAAATGACCGAGATCAAATCCAGCAAGCGCAATGGAATAGTGGGCGTCAATCCGGCCGGGAAGCTGGCCTGATGGGCGCTGGTCTTTGGCTGAAACAGGGGTTAGGGAAACTGCCAGCAGGGCGATTGCCGCTGTCATGGCCTTGGTGCCAGTTAGGCACCGAACGCAAAATTCACTCATCGACTACTCTCTAATATCCCGGCGCTTGTTGACACCAGCGCCCGGACCTTTGGGGCTACACGAACTCTCAGGCTCGATGATGGCGGCAAAGAGTAAAGAAAGTGATGACACGCGGCTCAAATCGAAACAGGTATTTGCTCTGTATGCGGATCGTGGAGCGGCAACGGGCACCAGGGGGCCGCCTTGACGGTGGCCAGGCGCCCCAGTATATCAGGCGCTTCGCGATATCCCCGATAGCGCCAAATGGACCCCGTGGCAGCGCCAAAGCTGTGCTGATTTATACCTGGGAAGTCGCCAAAACTCGGTTGATGGCGGCGTAGTCGCAGGACACCGGGTGCCTTTCCTTTGGCGAAGGAGTTTGAAGACTATGACGAGGCAATGTGAATTGACTGGCAAGCTGCCGATGTTCGGCCAGCTACGAAGTCACGCCGAAAACAAAAACAAGCGCACGTTTCGACCAAACTTGTGCAACGTCACCCTGGCCAGCGATACGCTTGGGCAACGTTTCAAGCTGCGCGTCAGCGCCCATGCCTTAAAGTCAGTTGAGCACCGCGGCGGCCTCGATGCATTTCTTGCCAAAGCGCGCAAGGACGACCTGTCTCCAAAGTGCCAAAAGATCAAACGTCAGATTGCAAAAGCGAAAGCTGAAAAAGCCGCAGAGGCTTAGCAATTTCGCACTGTCACCACATAGGGCAATCACGAAACAAAAAACGACCCGCTGCGTATCTGCAGCGGGTCGTTTTTCGTTGCTCTGAAACCCACAGTCTCAATTAGGGAGTTGCAGGTGCCGCAGCGTCGGCCGCCGGTGCAGCGGCATCTGTAGATGCTGCTGGCGCCGTAGCTGGTTCTGCAGCTGCCGCTGGAGCCTCCGCCGGTGCAGCAGCTGCAGCGGGTGCCTCTGCAGGTGCAGCGGCTGCAGCGGGCGCTTCTGCCGGTGCCGCATCTGATTTTGATTTGGTTGCGTCTTCCTTTGGAGCGGCTGCATCAGCGCAGAACAATCCAACAGTTGAACACAGCCAACCTTCACTTTTCTCATGGTTGTCTGCAACAGCAGGTGACATGACCCCCACTGTTGCGAACAGGGTCGCGGCAGCGGCCGCACGCACATGCTTGCTCACGTGTGTCACAGTGACATCTCCATCCAGGTTAAGCGTTGCCTCAACTGCACCCCAGAATGGATTGCAGCCTCGAACGCCATATTCGACAGACGGCCTCATTTTAAGGCAGTTGGAGAAAAACTATCAATGTGCGACATCAAAGACCAGGCACAACCAGGCTGGATCCCCTACAAATTAGGGTCCGTTGCTGACCTAATGACTCTATTGAGAAGTAGTGAAATTGAACCCATGCGTGCCGCTACCGACTAGCGCGGCGGCTTCGATGTCACTGTTTTCCGGGCCGGTCTGGACTTCAAAGCAAACTGCAACAGCAATGTTTTTTGCAAAAAGCGGTTGAAGTTATCGTCGGAAATCACGGTGATAATCGTCTCGCCTTTTTCGTTCTGGTGGACGGCCAGGCCTTCCATGTTGTCGATCTGCTGGCTCATATCCGCCTCCAGCAACACCTCACCAACAAGCGCTGCGTTGGGCTTGATATTTTTGGCTGCGACATAACGCAATCGCATCCGTACGCCTTCAGACCATCTGAAACGACGCTCAAGCACCAAGATGCTGCCATCGCGTAGACCGGCCGCATCTGTGATTGAAAATCCGCCGTGATCGGCCAACGACATCCGTTTGACCCGGCCGCGATGAAGAAGCCAGCCACGGTGCCTGTTGTCCTTTGAAGGTTGATTTTCAAGGAATGCAATGATCCCACCTTTGTATTTTCCGCCGCGCAGAATTGTAATCGCTTCAAGCCCATTGCGTCGCCGATTGTTTTTAATGGCCTTGGGCAATTGCAGATAGCGCTGTGGCTTGGAAACGCCTCTCTTGTTGAGCGGGAATACGCCGATGCGATCGTTTTGTTCAAACGCAATCAATGCACGTCCTTTGGTCAATCCGCCTTGAAGCAACGCCAGCGCTTCCGCATCGCGGTCGCGATTGCGGCTCAGGGATTTGCCGCTCAACGCTTTCAGTGGCCCGATCATGGCCTCTTGTACAGCAGCCAGGCGCCCAGCCTTATACATAACCTTAGCGCGCATCCACGTGCCTGCGTCAGATACAGAAAGCAGCGATCGGCCCTTGGCACCTAGAACCAAACCCGACCAGCCACCAAAGTGTTTGGATGGAGACTGCAGTTGCAATCCTCCGCGCCACTCAAGTCGACCAAAACGGACTTTGTCTAACGAGGCGCGATCAAATCCAGGCAAGACCTCGGCCGTGATGGAAATCGCGTGCGGTTTTAATTGTTGCAAACTTGGCTTGCCGGCCGCCAAGGCCCACGTCGCAGTGAGCACGGCCACAAGTGACAAGACAGCACTCGACCGCTTCCAGCCACCGGTTGGGGATATCAGACGGTTCAATAATCTTATCATCGTTGTTTGGACCATCAATATGGAAAGCCTGCTGTGCTTCATCTCAGGATACGCGTCGCGATGCACGATCTGGCATGCGTCTGTTTTGACGATCAGCAGGTCCGCTGCGTGCGATCGGTGCATTTTCTTCGAACAACTCGACCAGTTTCTCCATCATCACACCTGCAAGCTCACTAGGGTCGGTAATTGTGACGGCACGACGGTAGTAACGTGTAACATCATGTCCAATTCCGATGGCCAACAGCTCAACAGGCGATCGCGTTTCAATTTCTTCAATCACTTGCCGCAGGTGATCTTCAAGATAGCTACTTGAATTGACCGATAAAGTAGAATCATCAACTGGCGCCCCATCGGAGATCATCATCAAGATACGGCGCTGCTCGGGGCGCGCCATCAATCGAGAATGCGCCCACGCCAAGGCTTCACCGTCAATGTTCTCCTTCAAAAGCCCTTCGCGCATCATCAATGCCAATGACATTTTGGCCCGTCGCCAAGGCGAGTCAGCCGTTTTGTAGATGATGTGACGCAGATCGTTGAGGCGGCCGGGTTCGCTAGGCTTGCCGGCCTTCAACCACGTCTCACGTGCATGGCCACCTTTCCAGGCCCGCGTCGTAAAGCCAAGAATTTCCACCTTGACCCCACAACGCTCAAGCGTGCGCGCTAAGATATCTGCACAGCATGCCGCAACCATAATTGGACGACCCCGCATCGAACCCGAATTATCAAGCAGCAATGTCACAACAGTGTCGCGAAAATTGGTGTCTGTTTCACGTTTGAACGTGAGGGGATGCATCGGATCGATGATAACGCGGGTGAGACGCGCTGCATCTAAAGCGCCTTCCTCAAGATCAAACTCCCAAGCGCGATTTTGCTGTGCGAGCAAGCGCCGCTGCAGTTTATTAGCGAGCCGCGATACCACACTTGCAAGCGCCTTAAGTTCTTTATCAAGAAAGGCGCGATGGCGCTTCAGCTCTTCAGCAGAGGGAAGCTCCTCGGCAACCACCTCTTCATCAAATTGTCGCGTGAACACCTTGTAGCCAAATGCCTGAGGGTCATCGAGAACAGAGGTGTTGGGCTGCCACGGCTCATCGGCGTCAGCTTCTTCTGCGTCATCTGTTTCGCCGTCAAGATCATCTGCCGGAGCTGCGTCAGCACTGTCCTGCAATTCTCCGACATCACTATCTGCCTGTTGTTGTTCATCTGAAGCAGGTTCGCCAACTTCGTTGAGTTCTTCTTCGCCCTGATCTTGGTCTGCACCACCGTCTTGTCCGTCCCCATCCTCCGGTTCTTGTGATTGTTCTGATTGTGATGCGCTGAAATCATCGGGTAGGTCTAGGGCCTTGATCAGGTCTCTGAGCAGCGTGCAGAACTGTTCTTGGTCGTCACTCAGCCGACTCATTTCGGCCAGCACATCGCCGGCCTTATTCTCAATCACTGGACGCCACAAATCGACAATGGCTTTGGCTTTGCGCGGCGCGCGCTGCCCGGTCAATCGCTCTCGGATCAACAAGGCAAGTGCATCTTCCAGCGGTGCTTCGCTTAAGCTTTGCACCTTAGAAAAACGCCCGTGTGCGTACTGTTCTTCAAGCTTCGCGGTGAGGTTTTGCGCAACGCCATCAAATCGATTGGCCCCCAGCGCTTCCACGCGGGCTCGTTCCACCGCTTCAAACACGGCCCGTGATTCCGGCGAACCCGGTGTAAGTTTTTGATGCACGGCTTCATCGTGGCAAGCCGCCGTGAGTGCAAGGCAGTCGGCCCAGCCTCTCACCACAGCAACCTCTTGCTCTGAAGGTACCCGTGATGGCTCTGGCAAATGCGCAGTTTTACCATCAATCCCTGGTCGCGATGGACCAAACGCCACTTCAAGCTCTCTGTCGCCCGCCAAAGCTTTCAGCGTGATACCAACAACCCGCTTCAGTGGTTCATTCGGGGACTCGCGACGCTTGGGCGCGTTCGACATCTCAGATCTCAGCTCAGCGCGATATTGGCGCTGCTTTCAGGCAAATCTTCGCCGAATGCACGCTGATAGAATTCAGCAACAACGGGGCGCTCAAGTTCGTCACACTTGTTGAGAAATGTAAGACGGAACGCCAAGCCAACATCGTCAAAGATATCTGCATTCTCCGCCCAGGTGATAACGGTACGCGGGCTCATCAATGTTGAGATATCGCCATTGACAAACGCTGACCGAGTGAGATCTGCAACGCGCACCATGCTCGAGACTTGTTTACGCTTTGCTTCCGTGGCTGCGAATGACTTCACCTTGGCCAGAACTATTCCGACCTCATCGTCATGCGGCAGATAATTCAGTGTGACCACTAAGGACCAACGATCCATCTGGCCTTGGTTGATTTGTTGTGTTCCATGGTAGAGACCGGAGGTGTCGCCCAACCCAATTGTGTTGGTGGTAGCAAACAAACGAAATCCAGGGTGCGCGCGAATCACAGACGACTGATCGAGCAACGTGAGTTTGCCCGATACTTCCAACACGCGCTGAATGACGAACATCACGTCTGGCCGACCGGCATCGTATTCGTCGAACACCAATGCCGTATTGGTCTGCAAGCTGTAGGGAAGAATACCTTCCCGAAATTCAGTGACCTGCTTGCCGTCACGCAACACAATCGCATCCTTGCCGACGAGATCAATGCGGCTGACATGACTGTCAAGGTTTACGCGAATGCACGGCCAGTTGAGGCGCGCGGCCACTTGTTCGATATGTGTCGACTTGCCGGTACCGTGGTAGCCTTGAATCATCACCCGACGGTTGTGCTTGAAGCCAGCCAAAATGGCC
>JAHZKN010000059.1 GCA_022600335.1 Alphaproteobacteria bacterium | reverse complement strand
TAATGTTAACGCAGGCGGCAAGATGCGCACTGACCAAGCGAGTTGCGATCGTTCTCGCACATGCTTCGTCGGGACAGGTCGAATAAACCACAACGGCGGCGTTATCTTGTGGCATGAGATGTGGCTTTCCTGATTGCAATTAAAAGTACAGCAGATACACAGTGTGGTGTCCTTGAGGGTGAAATCGCACCATCGGGCAGAGCTAAAAATTCAGTAGAACCCCAGGGTCACCAATCTTCCACTATTCGTTTGGGATTTGCGCAGCACTTGCTAGGCTCCAGGCCGAAGGTGTGAAAATAGCCAACCTCAAAAAAACTTCCAACCTCTGACACCAAAGACCCATCCATGGCGCCTCCCGCAACAAAATTCCAGAAGATCGCCTTTGTCGCAAGCGACGTTCCAGAAGCTGTCGAAGCTCTAGCGCAATTGAAGAAGCGGTACGGTTCAACACCCGCACACGAAGCGGATGCTATCGTCGCGCTTGGTGGTGATGGCCTAATGCTGCAGACCTTACACACCTACATGAATGATCGCATCCCGATCTACGGTATGAACCGAGGTTCGGTCGGCTTTCTCATGAACGAATACAGCGAAGACGATTTGATTGAGCGGCTGGCGACCGCTGCCGTATCGATTGTACACCCTTTGTCGATGGTTACCTTCGACATCAAAGGCAAAGCCCAAAAGGCGATTGCCATCAACGAGGTGTCATTGTTCCGGGAAACCTATCAAGCTGCAAAGCTGCAAATTTCTGTTGATGAGAAAATCCGCTTGCGCGAGTTGATTTGTGATGGCGCCTTGGTTGCGACACCAGCGGGGTCAACGGCTTATAACCTCTCAGCACATGGACCCATTTTGCCGATTGATTCTTCGCTGCTCGCACTAACACCCATCAGCCCGTTTCGGCCACGGCGCTGGCGCGGCGCGCTATTGCCTAACCACGCCCAAATTACAGTGACAGCTCTTGAAGCTGAAAAGCGCCCGGTAAGCGCCGTGGCAGATCACTTCGAAGTGCGCAACATCGCCCGTGTCGAGATTGAACAAGCGCGCCACATTGATTTGTTGATGATGTTTGACCCTGGCCACAGCCTCGATGAGCGCGTGATCGCAGAGCAGTTTAGAGTCTAAATATTCGATACCTGCCCAGATCCAACTGATCGCGGTCGAGCCCGGCGCAGCTGACCAACATGTACCCCTAAACCCGATCCGAAATCAAAACGCCGCGCAGAAATTGACTGGTGCGGGTGTACACCGCGGACCCGACGCCGATTGATATCGCGCGCAGAACGTACTGCTGCAGGCTTTGGCTGAATGGCCAGCTTGGAAACAGACTTTCTTTTGCGCAGACCTGGACGTGGTTTGCGTGATGTTGATCTAACGTTCCCACTCGCACGATCAACACGCTGCTTGATCGCCCGCTTAAGCCGGTTGGAAAATTGCGCCAATGTCATCCGAGCGCCCGGGCCAAGATAGAGATCAGGTTGAACGTCATCCAGTCCGGGAAACAGGGATGCCATGCGCCACGACGGGGTGGCCTCTATTGCGGCTATCAGATGAACGGCGTGATCGGCACCGAAAACATGTGCCAGATAAAGATCGCTAAGGCTTACATCGCGCTTAATCTCAGTCTTCAGGACCTGGGCATTGCTTGCCGCAGACGACAAAGCGATGAAACAACTCACAGCATTGTCCTGGCGTAGGCTTAAAATGTGGTCACGGTCCTTTTCAACCGGAACGTAGTAACGGCCGCTTGAAGTTTTAAAGATGCGCTCTGCGAGGTTTGTGAATGCGGCACCTCCAGCACCCTGGGTCAATGCCGCATACCAGGCCTGCCTGCCGTGACGGCACGGTGCCTTGTGAAGCTCAAATGTAGTTGAAGTGCTGGGCACCGCGAGGCCACTTGCTGCGGTGGCCACATCATTCGGGTTGGTTGTCACAAGTGACAACACAAACAAAAGCCCCGCTGGTACGTCAAAAATGCTACTCAAGAGTTTCACTCCGCAAACTGCGACGGACGCCACAAACTTGAGACCCAGGACCTGTGCAAGCACGGACTGGCACGCCACATCAGAGTGCAGAAAATTGGTAACGAAGCGGTTAAGGAGCGTACCAAATTGGGGCTTCTGGCTACAATTCGGCGAAACAGGGCTTGCCTTTAAGCGAGACAGACAGCAAAAGGCGGGGCAATAAGGCGTGAGCGCGCGACTCGCTCCGAGTTGCAGATAACAGGCCGCACATTGCTCCGGGGGGGTGTGCACGGCACCAAGCTCAGCACTTCGATGAAAATCTGCGAAGAAAAATAGAGGATCTGGTCTATGCGCTCAGTTTTGTTTGTTCCGGGGGATTCCGAAAGCAAACTTACACGCGCCCAAAGCGTTGAAGCTGACGTGGTGGTTGTCGACCTCGAAGACAGCGTAGCACGGACAGCGAAAGAACATGCGCGAGAGAATTCGAAGGACTTCATTCGCGGTTTTGACAAGCGGAATAACACACGCCAGGTGTATGTCCGCATCAACGCCTTGCACACCCGATTTGCGGAAGCCGATCTAGAAACCGTCATGCAGGCGGGTCCCGACGGAATTTTGCTTCCCAAAGCGCGCTCAGGCGTCGATGTACAGACGCTTTCGTCACGGCTCAGTGATGCAGAGAAATCCCATTCGATTCCCGACGGGCAAACAGAGATCGCTGTCCTAGCTACCGAGGTTCCAGAAGCTGTTCTGGCAATGCCAACGTTCGTTGCTTGCAGCCAACGCCTAACGGCCCTCAGCTGGGGGTCAGAAGATCTTTCTGCTGCGATTGGCGCTAAAACAACGCGCGATACGACGGGCGGGT
>JAHZKN010000058.1 GCA_022600335.1 Alphaproteobacteria bacterium | reverse complement strand
GCCGTGTTGAGCGTTCAAAAACCTCGCACGCGGCTGCTGCGTGCTGGCCGATCTGCGAATGCGCAATCGGATTAAACGGATTTGTCAACATGGATCGATAGGTATTGGCCGCTGCGCGCGCTGGCCGCACTGCAGCATGGCTCAGTTCATACCATTGATAAAGCAAGATCGACGGCTCCCCTCAGTCGTTCCGATCAACGCTTACTGTACCCTCGGATGTGTTTGCTGCGTTTGCGAACAACGCAATGCGTTTCACTCTAAGCACAGGCTGGCATGGATGTGTTGATGTGAATACAGGGCAAAACTCAAAATCTTACTTGACGAAGGTGATCATGGACCGATTCGCGGCCATGGCCAAAGCCTGAGAGGCGTGGGTTTGCTTTTTGCTTGAGGTGTGTGGCTGCTGTGATCGCGATGAAGTCACGACCGGTAACGCGGGCACTGGTGACAGCATTACAAGTGTGGGGTCACAGGTAAGGACGCATCTGTTCGGCCAAATCATCGGCTGACGTCGGGTGCGCAAAAAATTTCACGAATTCCCCACGCTCATCCATCAGGTAGATCATTGAGGCGTGATCGACGGTATAGGCGTCAGGTTGGTCTGGATTCGCCACCTTTTTGTAATAGATGCGATAGGTTTTTTTGACGGTCTGTTCAATCTCGTCTTTTGTGCCGGTAAGACCAACAAGACGAGGGTGAAAGCTGGCCACATACTCCGCCATGACCTTTTGCGTATCGCGCTCGGGGTCGACCGTCATGAAAATGGGTGTGACAGCGTCTGCTTGCGATCCAAGTTTATCGAGAGCTGCTGAAATCACTTGGAGACTTCCCGGGCAAATGTCGGGGCAGTGTGTGAAACCAAAATAGATCAACATTTTTTTGCCGCGGAAGTCGTTGTTGGTAACGCGTTTCCCAGTGTGATCGATGAGGCTGAATGGTCCCCCGATTAGCGCTTTACCAGTGGACCGCACCGTCTGCCCAAAGTTTGGGTCTTGGCTTGAGCTCATCATCAGCAACGCTGTTGCGCCACCAACGATGGCCCCCAATACAACAAGCACAATAAGAATTGGGCGCATATGACAGTGGTCCTTCGCTGAGGGGCTAAATAAGACGTGGTGGATGTGGCTTCCTGCGGTCATGGAGTTTAGAGCGCACGTTAACTCTGATCCATTTACCTGTTGTCGCGGTGCTGCCCTTTACCACGTGACTTTTTAGACTATACCATGGCGATGATGTGGGGCGAACCACAACGAGCTGTCGGACCTTATCGCTCAAAGGCGGTGTCATGAGAGCATAGGTAAAATAGCGCGACGGTCTTCGCGAGCCTGCAGCAAGATTTGAGAGTATTGCGTCATAATGCCGTCGAAGATGGTTTCAGAGTCTACCCGCGTCGCGGCCGCCAGGAGTCGCCTAAAATTGGGGACGATTGTTCGCCTGCGTTGGCTTGCAGTTTTGGGGCAAAGTCTCACCGTTGCATTTGTGACTCTTGGTCTCGGTTTTGATATGCCGCTTGGTCCGTCCTTGCTGCTCATTGCCCTATCGTCGTGGCTGAATATTTACCTGCAACTGCGGTTTCCTGCGCGTTTTCGCCTCTCAAATACCTTTGCCACCGCGCTGCTCGTCTATGATGTGCTTCAGTTGGGAGGTTTGCTGTATTTAACCGGTGGCATCGACAATCCATTCACCATGCTGCTTGTCGCGCCGGTGACTGTGTCTGCAGCGACATTGCCGCTACGCAACACAGTTCAGCTGGGCGTATTGGCGTTGACGGTGGCTGCAGCTTTGATGGTCTACAACATGCCGCTGCCCTGGGGCAGTCCTACCCCACCGGAGCTTCCGCTTGTTTATCGTATTGGTCATTTTGCTGCAGTGACGTCGTGCATGGTGTTTCTCGCCATCTATGCGTGGCGGATCACTAAAGAAAGCGGCGAAATGTCTGATGCTCTTGCGGCGACGGAACATGTCCTAGCACGTGAGCAAAAGCTGCATGCGTTGGATGGATTGGCCGCCGCCGCCGCCCATGAATTGGGCACACCATTGTCCACTATTGTTCTTGTAACCAAAGAATTAGAGCGCGAAATGCGCAACGATGGCGCGCACCACGATGATATCGCACTCGTGCGCAGTCAGGCTATGCGCTGCCGTGAGATATTGCAAAAGCTGACAAAGCGCTCACCAGAAGAAGAAGATCCAATGCACGCGTCCTTTACGATTGAAGAATTGCTGACAGAGGGCGTGGCACCGTATCAAAACGGTCTCATCCAGGTTCAAGTTTCTTCGGGCCCGCGTGAAACTGCCAAAGGGGACGGTGCGGAAGAGCCGTTAGGCGTACGCCGCCCCGGCATTCTCTATGGCATTGGCAATATCATTGAAAACGCCACCGAGTTCGCGGCATCAAAGGTTGCCGTCACGGCCAGTTGGGATGACGCCGAGGTGGCCCTTGAGATCGCAGATGACGGACCGGGATTTCGTCCAGAGGTGATGGATGTCCTCGGCGATCCGTATGTCACCACGCGGCCTGCCGGAGCCAAGCGTAGGGATGGCAAAAAAACTGGCGGGTTGGGGCTTGGATTCTTTATTGCGAAAACGCTACTCGAGCGGTCAGGAGCGCGGCTGAACTTTGAAAATCGTGCGGCACCGGCATCGGGCGCTGTGGTGCGCATCGTTTGGCCACGCCATGAGTTTGAGTCCAAACCAGCCGCAGGTTTTCAACGCTTTGTGCCCGGTCTAGCGATGCGGTCGGATTACGGGTCGTAGATCATTAAAATTGTTGAAGTTTTTTGCCGGATCGTGACTATGCGAATGACCAAAGGCAGTTCTATACTCAAGTGAGCCGAATAGGAGAATACAACCGTGGCGGAAGACCTGTCGTTTCAGCAAGATGAATTACCTGAAGACCGCTCGTTAATCATTGTCGATGATGATCGGCCGTTCTTGCAGCGGCTGTCGCGCGCCATGGAACAGCGCGGATTTGACGTGCGCAGCGCGCATTCTGTCACCGAAGGTGTGGATCTTATCCGTCAGCAGCCACCAGCCTTTGCCGTCGTCGATATGCGACTTGAAGATGGTAATGGATTAGATGTATTAGCGGAACTGACGCGCGCGCGTGCCGACTCACGCGCCATCGTACTAACGGGGTATGGAAATATCGCTACGGCTGTGTCGGCTGTAAAGCTCGGTGCGATCGATTATCTACCAAAGCCGGCTGATGCCGACGATGTTACTGACGCTCTGTTGGCGCCCCCCAATTCCAAGGCGCCGCCACCGGAAAATCCAATGTCTGCTGATCGCGTGCGTTGGGAACATATCCAACGTGTCTATGAGCTATGCAATCGTAACGTCTCTGAAACAGCCAGGCGGCTAAATATGCACCGCAGAACACTGCAACGCATTCTTGCAAAGCGCGCACCGAAGTAAATGTGCGGTAAAATCTAAGCTAGGGCTCGCTTCTTTTGCTGATCCAAACTTTGCGGCGCAGACTAGGTTCTGTCGCATCAGAGAGGCGCGAAGCAGCGGCGTGAGCAAAGCGCAGAGTCATTGACTTGCGGCGAGCGGCTGCAAGGCGGTGCCCTTCGGGTTTGCGCACCAGTTCACCACCATAGCCGTCCGCGATCATTAGCCCGGCATCTTCCGGCAGGATGTTGACAGGAAAATCAGGTTTCACTGCGAAAAACAAAGCATCGCAAAAGGCTTTGTACTCTGGCCATTTCTGGTCAGTTTGAAAATCATTGACGCTTGATTTGATTTCGATGATCCAAAGATCGCCTTGCTCAGTCAGACCAACAACGTCAGCGCGACGTGCGTTGGGCAGCGGCAATTCGCAGACACTGGATATGGCATGTTGCGCCAGGAGCCGTGTTACACCGCGTTGTAATTCAAGCGCAGTTTCAGATTGACGTCCATCAATGACAGGCTCGTCTTCAGCTGCCCCGATGTGACCTGGTGCTTTCATCTTGTGCCATCACTGCAATGTGCGCGGCAGACAGTACACACAATACCGCTTATCGCTCGCCAGAGGGTCTCAAAAACTATTCGGCTGCAACGGCATGGGCGTCCGTGCGTTCAAGACGGGCGGCACAGAATTTAAACTCTGGGATTTTGCCCATCGGGTCAAGCTGCGGGTTGGTCAAAATGTTGGCTGCAGCTTCTGCAAAGCAGAACGGGATGAACAGCATGCCTTCTGCCACCTCGCGATCTTGACGGACCTTGAGGGTGATGTCGCCACGTCGTGTGACGACACGGACAAAGTCACCGGCTTTCAAATTCATGCGTTTCATGTCGTGGCGATTAACAGATACAACAGCTTCCGGCTCTAGATCATCCAGCCTGTTAGCACGTCGTGTCATCGACCCGGTATGCCAATGTTCAAGCAAACGTCCAGTGGTCAAGATCATCGGGAATTCATCATCTGGAACTTCTGCTGGCGGCGAAACGTCTGCTGGCACGATACGCGCGCGACCCGATTTTGTTGGGAACTGATCGCCAAAGATAATTTCGTTGCCGGGTTTGTCGGGTGCGTCGCACGGGTAGGTGACCGAATGTTCGCGATCAACCCGCTGCCACGTGATGTTTTTTAGCGATGGCATGCATTGCGCCATCTCATTGAAGACTTCGCTTGGATCCTCATAAGTCCAATTCAAGCCAATGCCGTTGGCAAGCTCTTGAATGAGTTTCCAATCCTGGCGCGCCTCGCCCGGTGGGTCAATCACTGGCCGCGCCATTTGCACCTGACGGTTGGTATTGGTGAACGTGCCCCATTTTTCTGCATGCGCGGAAGATGGCAGAACGACGTCCGCGTGCCAGGCTGTCTCCGTGAGGAAGATGTCTTGCACGACCAAGTGTTCAAGTTTGGCCAGCGCGTCGCGAGCATGCGCTGCATCAGGATCGGACATCGCTGGGTTTTCACCCTGGATATACATGCCCTTAATTTTGTTGGCGTGAATTGCCTTCATGATTTCGACAACGGTGAGCCCAGGCTCCCGATCCAGTTCACGCCCCCACAGTTCCTCATAAAACTTGCGCGTTGTCTCGTCCTCGACAGAAATATAATCCGGATAGACCATCGGGATGAGACCCGCGTCGGACGCACCTTGTACATTGTTTTGTCCGCGCAGGGGATGTAGGCCGGTGCCGGGTCGGCCGATGTGACCGGTGACAAGCGCCAAGGCAATTAAGCAGCGCGAATTATCTGTGCCATGCACATGCTGACTTATGCCCATACCCCAGAAAATCAAAGAGGCGCGGGATTTGGCATAGATGCGCGCCACCTCACGCACTCTCTCGGCAGCAATCCCGCAGATGTCTTGCATCTTTTCGGGGCTGTATTCTTTGACTGTCTTTTTAAGTTGTTCAAAGCCTTCCGTGTTCGCTTGCACGTACTGTTGATCATAGAGTTTTTCATCGATGATGGTGTGCAGCATACCATTGAGCAACGCCACGTCGGTGCCGGGCTTAAACTGTAAGGCATGCGTGGCATACCGCTGTGTGCCCTGGAAGCGACCCCGCGGATCAATGATGATGAGCTTGGCGCCCTTCTGTGCTGCGTCACGCAAGAAAGTTGCAGCGACGGGGTGGTTTTCAGATGGCCTGGCGCCAATCACAATGATGCATTCGGCATCTTTGGCGGCCATGAACGGCGCCGTCACCGCTCCTGAATTCAACCCTTCCATTAATGCTGCAACAGAGGAAGCGTGGCACAGCCGTGTGCAGTGATCGACGTTGTTAGAACCAAAACCTTGCCGTACGAGTTTTTGGAAGAGATAGGCTTCTTCATTAGAACATTTTGCAGACCCAAAGCCGGCTAAGGCTTTGCCGCCATCACGATCAAGAATGGTCTTCAAGCCACCTGCAGCCACCTCAAGGGCTTCTTCCCATGAGGCTTCGCGGAATATTTCATCTGGGCTTTCTGGAGCAACCTGCAGATCTCCACGCTTTGGCGCGTCGTCACGCCGGATCAACGGTTTGGTCAAGCGGTCTTCATGGTGAATATAATCAAAGCCAAAGCGGCCTTTGACGCACAGACGATTGCGATTGGACGGTCCGTCGCGGCCGTCAACGTACAAAATTTTATTGTCTTTGATATGTGCTGTCGTCTGGCAGCCAACCCCGCAATAGGGGCAAAGCGTGTCGACAGATTTTTCTTCAAAGTGTACGCGCTTGCCTGTTTTTTTGTCGAGCAAGTTGGCTTCCATCAACGCGCCCGTCGGGCAGGCTTGCACACATTCGCCGCATGCGACGCACGTTGAAATACCCATGTCTTGGTCAAAATCAAAGACAATCTTTGAGCCGTGGCCGCGATAGGCCATGCCGATCACATCGTTATGCTGGACCTCGCGGCATGCACGTACGCATAGTCCGCAATTGATGCACGCGTCGAGATTGACGGCGATGGCTGGATGGGAAACGTCCATTGCAGGGCGCTCGTCGCGCGGGTAGCGGCTTGTGGTTGCGATACCCATATCGTCAACCCAGTTCCAGAACTTAGAATTCGGGTCGTGGCTTGCTTCTTTTTCTGGTTGATCAGCGATCAAAAGTTCAAATACCATTTCGCGCGATTTCTTTGCTCGCGCGCTGGCTGTTTTGACTTTCAGTCCATCAGAGACTTTGCGTTGACACGAAGCTGCAAGAACGCGTTCGCCTTCAATTTCAACCATGCACGCGCGACAGTTACCATCAGCGCGATAATCCGGTTCTGGTAGCCAGCACAAATGCGGGATCTCCGTGCCGTGGCGCTGGGCGACTTGCCAGATGGTTTCATCTGCGTCGGCTTCGACAGTCTTGCCATCGAGTTCGAATTTGATCTTGCCGGCCATGGTGTTCTCTCAGGGTGAGGTGTTAGAGGTTAGTTTGTTCAGATCACTGCACCATCATGATTTCAAATCGTCGGGAAAAAACTTTATCACAGACATCAACGGATTTGAGGCCGCTTGGCCCAAGCCACAGATCGAGGCATCGCGCATCACCGTTGCCAGGTCATCGAGCAGGTCGTTGTTCCACAATTGCTCCGACATCAGTTTAACGGCTTTCTCTGTGCCATTGCGGCATGGTGTGCACTGGCCGCAGCTCTCGTCTTCAAAAAACTTCATCAGATTAAGAGCGACAGCTTTCATGTCGTCTTGGTCTGACAGAATTACAACGGCGTGGCTGCCAACAAAACAGCCATGTTTCTCAAGTGTTCCGAAATCAAGCGGGATATCAGCCATTGAGGCAGGCAGAATTCCACCGCTCGCCCCGCCGGGTAAATAGCCTTTGAATGTGTGGCCATCTTTCATGCCGCCTGCGCGTTCGATCAGACCTTCCGTCGTAGTGCCCGCTGGCGCAAGTATAACACCCGGTTTTTTGACGTGGCCGGAGACAGAATATGAGCGCAGGCCCTTGGCGTCGCCGGCGCCTTGGTCGGCAAACCACTTGGCACCTTTGGCAATGATCTCCGGCACCCAATAGAGTGTCTCTATGTTGTTGACGAGTGTTGGTCGGTCAAAAATGCCGACTTGTGCCACATACGGTGGGCGGTGGCGGGGTAAACCGCGCTTGCCTTCAATCGACTCGATCATCGCGCTTTCTTCTCCGCAGATATAGGCCCCAGCTCCACGCCTCAGTGTCATCTTGGTATGTTTGGCGAGGCCCGCTTTTTCGACTTTGGCCATTTCTGCGAGCAGAATTTTGCGCGCCGCTGGATATTCATCGCGGATGTAAATAAAAATTTCTTGCGCTTCGACTGCCCAGGCGGCAATCAGCATGCCTTCCAAAAACTGATGCGGCTTTTGTTCAAGATAGAGTCGATCTTTAAACGTGCCGGGCTCGCCTTCATCGCCATTCACGGCCATCAACCGCGGGCCGTCTTCGGCGCGCACGAAGCCCCATTTGCGCCCGGTTGGAAATCCAGCACCACCAAGGCCACGCAAGCCGCCATCGGACAGCTCGGAGATGACATCGTCCACGTTGCGTTCGTCAGAAAGACACGATTCAAGCACCGCGTAGCCATCTGCCATTCGATAGGCATCAAAATCTTGATATTCGGGCAGTTCTGTTTTGACTTTTTTTGCTTTTGCCAGCTTGGCTAGGGTATCAACCGTTGCATGCGGCACATGGCGATGCCCAACTTCTGCTGCCGGTGCAACGTCGCAAGCACCGATGCACGGGACACGCTGCACACGGACATCTTTTAAGTCACTTTCACCCAGGTCTGCGATGACCTGTTCCGCGCCTGCCATCATGCACGACAGGCTGTCGCAAACGCGGATGGTGATTTTGG
>JAHZKN010000057.1 GCA_022600335.1 Alphaproteobacteria bacterium | reverse complement strand
CGACGGTGATGGGGTCATACTATGTCTGCGCCAACAGGGAGTCCGCGTCCGTGATGACCTGACGTCTGAAGGCCTTTCGGCGCGCGTACTGCATGTAAAGTTCCTCGGCGACGATGCCTGGTTAGATGTTGGTGTCGAAGGATTTGATGAGCCGCTAAGGGTTCGGGTCCTAAATGAAAACGCTTTTGAAAAAGGCACCGAGGTGAAGGTGCAGATTGATTTGGCCAAGGCCCTGGTGTTCCAGCGGCCTATGGGAGAAGTGGGCTAGAACGCCCCCAATTTGCGGCCCCCAATTGTCGCCTACGTCTCTGTTTACACTAGGAGCTGGAGGCTGTTGCCGATAGGGGTCCAAATTGTGCTAGAATCGGATCATTCTAGATTTAGCGCGAAGCTCACGGTTGAGCTTGTGCCATGGGAGCCATTCTGAATGGGTTTGAGTGCCACACATATTCTGCTGCTGCTGTTGGTTGTCGTGCTGCTGTTTGGCCGTGGCAAGATCTCCGATTTGATGGGTGATGTGGCAAAGGGCATACGCAGCTTCAAAAAGGGCATGGCTGAAGACGATGATGCGGATGTTGCAGCCAAGGCTCCAAAAACTCTTGAGCAAAGTGCCAAAACAGATTCGACCTCCAAGAGCGAAACAACGTCATCTCGATCATAGCATCGTTGTGAGCGGCACCGTATTTGGCGGCTCCAGTCGGCACAGCTTAAACTAATCTTGGATCGATGATGTTCGACATTGGCTGGAGCGAATTTTTAATCTTTGCGGTCGTGGCCTTGATTTTGGTCGGGCCCAAAGAGATGCCCGTGTTTATGCGCACCATCGGACGCTATGCCGGAGTTCTGCGCCGGCAGGCAGACGAATTTCGTGGTCATTTTGATGCCGCGATGCAGGAAGCAGAAATTGATCAGATGCGTAGCGACCTTGAAAACTTTGGCAAGGGTGTCTCTGACAGTCTCGAGTCTGCAAAGTCTGATGTTGATGAAACCGTTGCTGCAGTTGAAGACCGCGCAGCTCTGCGTGTCAACGATGAGACTTCCGAAACACCGGATGATGAAGCAGCTGAGTCCCTAAGGCCGTTAGAGCGCAAGGAGGGGGAGGCGTGACGACGGAGCCATTAGAGGCAACACAGGAAGACGCTGAGATTGATGCCTCAAAAGCCCCGCTTCTTGATCATCTGATTGAGTTGCGCCAGCGATTGATTGTGGCAGTGGCGGTTTTCTTTGTCATGTTCTTGTTGTGCTTCACCGTCGCCCGGCCGATTTATGACGTCCTTGTCTGGCCGTACTACTGGGCATCCGGCGACGAAAGTGTGCGGCTTATCGCAACGCATTTTCTCGAGCAAATTTTTACCCACTTGAAGTTGGCATTGTTTGGTGCCGGTGTTTTGTCATTTCCCGTGATTGCCACGCAAATCTACAAGTTTGTGGCTCCTGGCCTTTATAAGAACGAGCGCCGGGCCTTCTTGCCCTACCTTATTGCTTCTCCAATTTTCTTTTTGCTTGGTGCTGCTGTTGTCTATTTCATCGCCATGCCAATTTTGATCAAGTTTTCGATTGGATTGGCGGCATCAGCAACCGCGGGTGGGACTGCCATCGATTTGATGCCAAAGGTCGGCGAGTATCTGTCGCTGATCATGACATTAATTTTTGGCTTTGGTGTGTGCTTCCAGCTGCCTGTGATCTTAACGTTGCTGGCACGTATTGGTGTCGTGACAGCCGATATGCTGCGCGCCGGCAGGCGCTATGCAATCGTTGCTATCACCGCGGTTGCGGCCGTCCTAACGCCGCCGGATGCGATCTCGATGATCATCATGGCGCTTCCCACCGTATTGCTCTACGAAGCCTCTATTCTGGCTGTCTCTTGGGCTGAAAACAAATCCACACAGAATACGACCAAGCCTGCGACCTAAAAGTTGCGAATGATTGGGTCGGTCTGTCTGGACCGCTGTTGATCATATGCGTATAGCAGCAGGCAGACGATGAGCCTTAAACCAGCTGGGGACCCGACGTGTTTGACATCAAATGGATCCGCGACCACCAAGATGATTTTGATCAGGGCTTGAAGCGGCGTGGCCTGGCGGCGCTTTCTGGAGATCTTTTGAAGATTGATGAAGCGCGACGCGCGCATTTGACAAGCTTGCAAGAGCTTCAGCAGCGGCGCAATGCGGCGTCAAAGGAGATCGGCAAAGCTAAAGCGGCGAAGGACGAAGAAACAGCGCAAAAGCTGATGGCAGAAGTGGCTGACATTAAGGCCAAAGTTCAACAGGGCGAAGAACAGGAACGCCTCCTCAACCAACAGCTCGAGACCGCACTTGCTGAAATTCCTAATGTGCCGCTCACTGACGTGCCAAAGGGGGCAGATGAGTCCGACAATAAACTGGTGCGCACGGTTGGTGAGGTGCCAACGTTCGATTTTGAGCCCAAGCAGCATTTTGACATTGGCGAAGGCCTGGGTCTTATGGACTTTGAGACGGCGGGCAAAATTTCCGGTGCGCGCTTTGTCATTCTGAAGGGCGCGCTGTCGCGCCTTGAGCGCGCGATTGCAAGCTTCATGCTTGATCAACACACGCGCGAGTTTGGTTATACTGAGGTGACGCCACCGCTTCTGGTGCGTGATCATGCAGCCTATGGCACGGGCAATCTACCGAAGTTCGCTGAGGATCTTTTTAGGACGGATAACGATTTCTGGCTGATCCCGACAGCAGAGGTGCCACTGACCAATATGGTGCGAGATCAAATCCTGGAGGCGGGCGCGTTGCCTAAGCGATTCACGGCCTGGACGCCATGCTTTCGCTCTGAAGCCGGCGCTGCGGGTAAAGATACTCGTGGCATGATCCGTCAGCATCAGTTCTCCAAAGTGGAACTGGTATCGATCACCACACCGGAACAAAGTCTCGAAGAGCATGAGCGGATGACGGCGTGTGCAGAGAAGATCTTAGAGCGCCTTGGGCTTGTGTTCCGCACCATGCTGCTTTGCACAGGCGACATGGGGTTTGCTAGCCAAAAGACCTACGATTTGGAAGTTTGGCTGCCCGGACAGAATGCCTATCGCGAGATTTCAAGTTGTTCGGTGTGTGGTGATTTTCAAGCGCGGCGCATGGGCGCGCGCTTCCGTGCCGCTGATTCCAAAGATGTACGTTATGTGCATACCCTCAACGGTTCGGGGGTAGCGGTTGGCCGCACAATGGTCGCCATTTTAGAAAATTACCAGCAGGCCGATGGGTCGGTCGCTATTCCAGACGCGCTGCAGGCATATATGGGTGGCGAGACGCGTATACCAGCGGAGCCAACAGCCTGACATGCGCATTTTGCTCACTAACGATGACGGTTTCGACGCGCAAGGGCTTCGCATTCTGCGGAAAATTGCAGAGGCCCTATCAGACGACGTGTGGCTGGTGGCACCAGAAACCAACCAAAGTGGTGCGTCGCATGCACTGACACTGCAGGTGCCGCTACGCTATCGTGAGGTCGGTGAGCGCGCCTTTGCGGTGAAAGGGACACCGGCAGATTGTGTGATTATGGGCGCGCGTCACGTGCTCAAGGATCAACCGCCGACTTTGATTTTATCCGGCGTCAATCATGGTTCCAATGCTGCGGAGGATGTCAGCTATTCCGGCACAATTGCAGGAGCTATGCAGGGTACGCACCTTGGCATTCGATCAATCGCCATGAGTTTGATGGTCGGTGAGGCTGCCGACGAGGAACATAGCGCCCGCCAGCACTGGCAGACAGCACTGGAACATGGGCCGAGATTGGTGCGTGCGCTTCTTGATGCCAAATGGCCCGAGGGGGCTTTGATGAATATCAACTTCCCCAATACAGCACCGGACAAGGTTTCTGGTGTTTCAGTGACGCATCAGGGTCAGCGTGACCTCAGTGGCCTCCACCTTGCCGAGCGACATGACACTTGGGGTGCACCGTATTTCTGGATTGGCTTCGAGCGCAAACGTCAATCGCTTGTCGAAGGCAGCGATTTGTGGGCGTTGGCCCACGATCGGATTTCCGTGACGCCGCTGTCGCTCAAGTTCACTGAGCTCGGAATGCACGAAGATCTCACCCGACGCTTGGCAGACCTAGATGGGCCCGGTGGCAAAGGCCGTTCGCACTGCGCCTGAAATCGTGCTCGTCGATATATGTCATTTTTTGGCTGCGCACTTGCTAGCCTTTGAATTGACCCAATTTTTCCGCGCTCGTTACACAATCCACCATTAGACCTCTACGCTGCAGGGGACCATGCTTTGGCCGCTGCGTACAAAAAATGTGGGTGTCCAACCTCTGATCTCAAACGGGATCTTTCATCACCGCGGCGGTGATGAGCGACGTATTGGGCCCGGAGCAGCTCTGTCAAATAAGCGGGGACCGACTGCGCCGTTAAGGGAGCGTTAACTGGTTAAAGGTTAACTCGCTGCAGGTGTAGAGGTGCGTATCATGGTTCGTAAAGTGTATTCGAGTGATCTGTTTTCAGGACAAACAAAGCCAGTTTTCCTGATTGTCGCGGTTGCAGCTGGCCTTGCAGGCGCGTGCAGCGCTGACGTTTCCCGGTTTAATTTTAACGATAGTCCTACGACAGGCGCGCTGCCGGCGACGCCGGCTGAACCCGTTTATGGCAATCGCAGTGGTCTTGGTAAGACAGCAACGCAGCGGCCGTTTGACACTGCGGAGCGTACATCTGAAGTACGCCCATCGCAGGACTACGGACGCGCTAATCCAAGCCCATACAACACAAACAACACGACACCGACGTTAGCGCCACAGCGTCCAGCACAATCGGCACAGGTGCCGCCTGTCGCCTATGCACCGCCTCAGCAAACGCCAGAGATTTTAAATTCCACCCGGCCGAGTGCTTCGCAGGCAATGCAAGAGCGCGGTCGGATGATCGTCGTGCGTCGTGGTGATACGCTTTATGGGTTGTCGCGCCGCCATGGTGTTGGTCTGACGGCGTTGATGAACGTCAACAACTTGAGAAGTTCAGCTATTAAGCCTGGTCAGAAGCTCTACCTGCCAGCGGGTGCAAATTCAGTAGCCCAGCCACAATCGGCCCCCGCTCGAAACGAACCTATCGTTGCAGCAACAGCGCCGGCGCATTGGACGGATAGTTACACCATTCAGCCTGGTGACTCCCTTTATGCCCTTTCGCGCCGCTACAATGTAAAAATTGCAGATCTCAAGCGTTACAACAACATTCGCAATCCGCGATTGTTGAGACCTGGCGTGGTTCTGCGGGTGCCGGGTCCTGGTGGTGACAATGGAACCTTTGCAGCCCGCGTGCCAGCAAACGAGATTGCTCAGCGCAAAGTGCGCAGTCGCCCAATTGCTGGATCTCCAACAATCCTCAACAGCAGCCGACGCCCTTCGACACTTTCTCAAGAAACCCAAGTCGCTGCTGTCAACAACACAATAACGGCGACGGATGCGGGTCGTCACACCGGCCAATCCGTCACAGTGCGGCCGGACAGCACAACCCGCAACAGTATTGCCGGGTCGAGTAAGTTGCGCTGGCCAGTGCGTGGGCGCGTTGTGTCTGCCTTTGGCAAACGCAATGATGGTACCCACAACGATGGCATCAACGTCGCCGTACCACTTGGCACTAATATTCACGCTGCTGAAGGTGGTATGGTCGCTTATGCTGGCAATGAACTCAAAGGTTATGGCAATCTGGTTCTAGTGCGCCATGACAATGGCTGGGTGACAGCGTATGCCCATGCTGAAAAGCTGTTGGTCAAACGTGGTGACCGCGTTCGCCGTGGTGATGTTATTGCAAAGGCCGGTAAGACGGGAGACGTGGCGCAGCCTCAAGTGCACTTTGAAGTGCGTCAGGGACAAAAGCCGGTTGATCCTGTTCCGTTTATGGAACGGCTTTAGGCAGACATACAAAAAGATTATCCAAGAGCAAACAGAGCCACCAATTTGGTGGCTCTGTTTTTTTTGCGCCCTCCACAGCTGGAACACTGCAGAAAATATGATGAGTGCACGACACGTGTCTACAGCGCTAAACAAACGCCTTGGCGTCCGGCAAGATCTTGAATGAATTGCCAGGCCACGCGGCCAGAGCGGGCCCCGCGACCCATGCTCCAGGCCAGCGCTTGTCGTTTAAGTTCTGTGTCCACAATTGCGATATCGAAGTGGTCAGCATAACCGCGGACCATTTCGAGATATTCGTCT
>JAHZKN010000006.1 GCA_022600335.1 Alphaproteobacteria bacterium | reverse complement strand
CTTGGAGGGAATTCTCTCCAAGGAATTCTGCGTAACGGGCACCTTCACACAGGCACGCTGTTGTTCGATTTGCATCAAACGCCAACGCACATGGTGATGGCTTGAAACGCAGACTTCGCCAGAGTCTGTTTGCGATCCTGTCGCCCTCAGTCCTTTGCAGGACGAGGTGGCAAGATCCGCCAGGACTCCGCCGCCTGCGTTTCTCTTCCTTCAAATTCAATTGTCAAAGAGCATCAACGACAGTGACATTTACCAGTCTCCAAAAAGACTGATTTCAAGACAACAAACTCTCCTCCGGATCAAAAGCTCCGGATGAGAGCTGCATTCAGCGGTCTAGAAGGTGTCGCCCATCGAGGGCCGAAGCACAATTGTGCCCCGCACAGCGACCCAATAAATAGGATCGAAGCCCTTTTGTCAACACAACAAATCCCTGTTTCAGCACATTTTTTAACGATATTTTTAGCGCCAGATTGGCGCAAATGCTGCGCCGCAATACCAGCACTACCGACGATGCAAGACGGAGACGCTGGCTGTCGAGGACAATTGGGATGTCCCCAGTGGCTTTCTTTGCTGCCATCACAGCGCCTGGATTATGCCGGATAGATATCTGTTCTGCCTTGCAAGGCATTGACTTACATCACACTTTCTCTGAATACTGAACATCTTGGTGGTTCGTGCTCAGCAAAACTAAAACGCCAGTTGCAATGCAATCGGCAGCACGCGTACCCGGCAGCGTTCGAGATTTGGTGTTGGTAGGCGCTGAAGCGCAGAAATTGGCCTTTGGGGGATGGGCAACACCGTGATGCAACGTGGCCCGACGTCTCGTAACATTCCAAAATCACACCGCATGGCCGTGCGCGGCCTGCCGATGACTCAGCGTGGGCGGGCGCGGGCGGCACATGATGAACTGTTTGCATCCGACCACGTTGAAACTCGCCACGGCGGGCGCTTCCGTTGGCTGATGAGCACATGTCTTGCGGCAACGATCGGTGCAACCGCTATTTTTGTTGCCGTGTTTGGATCGTCCGACAACACCGACAGCACAGAAGGCTTTCTGCCTGCGATCAAAAAAATTCGCGATGGTGGGCCCCCGCCAACCATGCGCTCAATCTTACGCCGATCTGATGGACTTGTGTGGTTGGTGCCAAAGAGCGATCGGTTAGAGGTGACATCAGGTGCATTTTCGACGCGCTACACCATTCACGACACGCACAAAGAACGCCGCGCCGGGCGCGAGTATCTGAAAGCCAAACCGTATGTGCGCATTGTTGCAAACCTGGCAGCGGTGCCGTCGAACTACGACGATGTGATCCCGCCGTTTAATCCATTTCTTCTTTATGCCGACAAGAAGCCAATCGGTGTGAAAGAAACCAGCGCCACACAGGAAGACCAAGACGTGACCGTGCGCGTTGTTGAGTTAATCGGCGGCATCATTCCGGAAGAGGACGGACAAGAACTCGAAGCCCGTGAAGTTGATGAAATTGTTCGCGAGACGGTTTCCAACACGCAAACTGCCAAAGAAGAAATCGATGACTTTACGGGGCTGGCAGATCGCGAGCCAACCGATTCTGATCTAGTGTTTCCCAACACTACCACGATCGTTAAATCAGGTTCTGAGCAAGACTTCGGCCCAGACGGAGACATTGAAGGCGGCGAAGTTAAGGTCATCACTGTTAGTCATGGTGATACACTCAGCGGTTTGTTGAAGGCCAATGGCACCGCAGCATGGCAAGTGCAAGAAATTCTTGAAGCGGCAAAAGACATCTTCACCAAAGATGCACTCGTCGCCGGTCAGGAGCTTTCAATTACCCTGGTGCCCTCACTCACCGAAGATGGCAAATTTGAACCACTTCGGTTTTCTCTGTTTGGCATCGACAAAAGTCACCTCTTGACAGTGACCCGCAACAGCGCCGGTGAGTTTGTCGCCGACAATCGACAACCCGATATCAACGAAGTGCTACGCGCATCCCTCAACGCAGGCGAAAAGCGCACTACTGCAACAAGTCTCTACAAGAGTATCTACCATGCAGCCCTGGTGCAGAACGCCAATCCAGAACTGATCATGCGCATTTTGCGCATCCATGCCTACGAATCTGACTTTGGTCGCCGCCTGCGCGCTGGCGACAAACTCGAATTGTTTTTTGATCAAAAACAAGATGCTGACATCAACGGCCCACCTGGCGAATTGCTGTTTAGCGCCATTACATCGGGCGGCGAGTTGAGCAAATTTTATCGCTTCCGAACTGCAGATGGAAAAATTGATTTCTACGATGAGTCAGGTTCCAACTCGCGCAAGATTTTGATGCGCCGACCGGTGCGCGGCAACTCCGTCCGATTGACCTCCGGCTACGGCCATCGTTGGCATCCCCTTTTAAAACGTCGCCGGATGCATACTGGTGTGGATTGGGCATCACCGCGCGGCACACCCATCCTGGCGGCTGGCAACGGTACGATTGAGGAAGCGGGACGCAAGGGACACTATGGCAACTACGTGCGCATTCGCCATGCCAATGGGTACCAAACGGCGTACGGTCACATGTCGCGCATCGCACCGGGTGTGCGCGCCGGTGTG
>JAHZKN010000056.1 GCA_022600335.1 Alphaproteobacteria bacterium | reverse complement strand
ACCGCCATCATATAGCCGACACGGTCCTCCAACGCTTCTTCCAATATTGAAAAGTAATTGGGGCCGTTGGGAATGATTTCCCCAATCACCTCGTCGTATTCAAAGCGTAAATCAGCGTGATGATGTCGAGCGATGGTCTGCATTTTCTCATTTTCCGTCAGACAGCTCATAACCAAATGACGAATGCGGCGATTGCGGGCAGAGCGAATAACCCGGCCCATTAATTCAGTGCCAATACCCAGTCCTTGGTATTCCGTCTCGACGGAAAACGCAGCTTCTGCCTCGGACCCCCACAAATTGCCAATTTTCTTTAATTCTGCCGCGCCGCGAATTTCGCCATTTTCGACAAAGCCATAGATGATGGAGCCCACTTCACTCATGTGAGAGGCATAGTCTTCGATAAAATGGTCAGAAACGCCGTGTGCGAAGCGCATACGGCGGCCTTGCTTATCCAATCTCAGCAAATGGTCACGAAATTTCTCTGATTCCGTTGGCCAAAGCTTTCTGATCTTCCCTCCCCAGGTCCGGTTTTTCTCATTCATGAGAGCCTCCATCGCTGGTGATCGTGTAACGAAGCTGCAGTTGTGCCGCCATCTTATTGCGAGGTTGTAAACTGCAGCCAAAAATTTTTGGTCCAATTTTATGGGCCAACCCCATCAAGGCATATGCGGCAAACCACAACATGGCATTGGTCGGTTTGTTGTGGTGACAAGAGGTCGCGGTGACTTGCGGGTGGGCCAGTTTCGGTGCCTGTTCAACGGAAATTTGCGCGGATATGGCACACCGGACGTACTATGGGCCCAACGGCGGCAGAATATCAGGATCGGTTGAAAAGCGGCGAGCTGGAAGCGGACGCAGCCCAGGCAGCTGCAGTTGTGCGCTTGGATTCACTTGCTGCAGCGCTTTGCGATTGGCGGCCGAAAACACGCGGCCTGTTTTCAGTATTGCGAGGCAACAGCGGGCGTCAATCAGCCTCGCCTCGTGGCCTTTATATCTATGGTGATGTTGGTCGCGGCAAAACCATGCTGATGGATCTGTTTTATGAGACAGTTGCATTTCCATCTAAGCGACGTCTGCACTTTCACGAGTTTATGTCCGAGGCGCACGAGCGCATCGGGCGTGGTCGGGCGACAACGGACGGCGATCCGATTCCTTTTGTTGCTCAGGAAATGGCAGCGGAGTCCGCTCTGCTCTGTTTCGATGAGTTACAGGTCACCGATATCGCCGACGCGATGATCCTGTCGCGATTGTTCAAGTACTTACTTAGTGATGGTGTGATTGTGGTCGCTACATCTAATACTGAACCACGCAATCTTTATCGCGATGGTCTCAATCGCAATTTGTTCCTGCCATTTATCGATTTGGTGGAGGCTCATACAGATATCTTTGCGTTGCAGTCCGCAAAGGACTTTCGCCTCGATAAGCTTGCCGGGCGTCCGTTATATTTTACGCCCGCCGACGCCAAGGCTCACAACCAGCTCGACGCGCATTGGCAGCGGCTCACCGGCGGCCATCCAGCGACAACAGTGGATCTGTCGGTCAAAGGACGAAAGGTCCATGTGCCGCAGGCGGCGATGGGTGTTGCTAGATTTGCCTTTGCGGATCTTTGCGAACAACCGCTTGGGGCGTCGGACTATCTGCACATCGCCCACACGTTTCATACGGTCTTGTTGGATGAGATCCCCGTTTTGGGGCCGGAACGGCGTAATGAAGCGCGACGTTTCATCACCCTCATTGATGCGCTCTATGATAACCACGTGTGCGTGATTGCCAGCGCTGAGGCAGAACCAGACGCGCTCTATGTTTCTGGGGATGGCGTTGATGCCTTCGCCCGAACGGTATCGCGACTGATGGAAATGCGAAGCGAAGCCTATGTCGCTAGGGCTGAGCCGGATTAAGTGGCCACACATTGTCACTCGTGCGGACAACAACGGTGACCGAGCTGGTTCACAGGCCGCGTTAAAGATTGGGAGTGATGCGCCCAGCGGTGTAAAATTTGTTGGTCTTTCGATCAAGGACCCAGGGACCCGCGAGACCTGACTTGAGCCAACGCCCATTTGGGCTTACCAGAGGGACTGAATTTCGCAATTGCGAAGGCGGCTGTCCGGCGCGGCGTTCCGATCTCCAGATTGGGATCGCAGACCAGCGCCGAACCATTATAGGGAGAGTGAATTGATGGCGCGGACGAAGATAGCATTGATCGGCGGCGGAATGATTGGCGGAACGCTGGCCCATCTCATCGCCCTCAAGGAACTTGGTGATGTTGTCGTTTTCGATATTGCTGAGGGTTTACCGCAAGGCAAGTGCTTGGATTTGGCACAGGCAGGAGCTGTTGAAGGATCGGACAGCAAACTTAAGGGCACGAATGAGTACGCCGATATTGAAGGCGCTGATGTTTGTATCGTGACAGCCGGTGTGCCGCGCAAACCAGGTATGAGCCGCGATGATTTGTTGTCGATCAACCTCAAGGTGATGGAGCAGGTTGGCGCTGGTATCAAAAAGTATGCCCCAGGGGCGCTGGTAATCGCGATTACCAATCCGCTTGACGCAATGGTGTGGGCGTTGCAACGCGCCAGCGGCTTGCCGCGTCATATGGTGATCGGCATGGCAGGTGTTCTCGACACCGCACGTTTCCGCCACTTCTTAGCAGCAGAGTTTAACGTGTCTGTCGAAGATGTGTCGGCATTTGTTCTTGGCGGCCATGGCGATGACATGGTGCCGCTTGTTCGCTATTCGACAGTTGCTGGCATTCCGTTACCGGACATCGTCAAGATGGGTTGGATCCGCCAGGAACGTCTCGATGAAATTGTGGATCGGACCCGAAAAGGGGGCGGCGAGATCGTCGCGCTTCTGAAATCAGGATCAGCGTATTATGCGCCTGCCGCCTCTGCAATTGAAATGGCTGAGAGCTTTTTGAAAAACAAGCGGCGGATTATGCCAACAGCGGCCTATCTTAACGGGGAATTCGGGGTCAAGGGGCTTTATGTCGGTGTGCCGACCATCATAGGGTCGGGCGGTGCAGAGCGCGTTGTTGAAATTGATCTCAACGCGGCGGAGCGGGCAATGTTTATGAAGTCCGTTGAAAGTGTCAAAGGGCTGGTTGATGCCTGCATCAACATCGCCCCGCATTTGGGCGCATAAGCAACAAGACTAGGGGCCGACGACAATTCCACAACACGTGTGTGATCCATAGTTCACCTTGGGCTCCGAGGTTTTCTCTCGCGCTGCCCATCTGATCTCAACAAAAAAGTGCGAAACAACGAATGAACATTCACGAATATCAAGCCAAGGAGCTCTATCGCGCCTATGGCGTTGCAACCGGTGAAGGCTATCCAGCCTTTTCAGTTGAAGAAGCCGAGGCAGCAGCAAAGCGATTGCCCGGCCCGGTGTGGGTTGTGAAGGCGCAAATTCACGCCGGAGGCCGCGGTAAAGGCACATTTAAAGAAGACGCCGCAGGAGATGGTGGTGGTGTGCGGATTGCCAAATCGATCGACGATGTCAAAACGTTCGCGGGCCAGATGCTCGACAATACGTTGGTGACAGCGCAAACGGGCCCAGCTGGCCGGCAAGTGCGCCGGCTTTATATTGAAGACGGAAGTCAGATTGCCAGAGAGCTTTATCTGTCCGCGCTTGTTGATCGTGCGACATCACGGATCGCCTTTATCGCGTCGACGGAAGGTGGCATGGACATCGAAAAGGTCGCTGAAGAGACGCCTGAAAAAATCATGACCATGTCGATTGATCCAGCATCTGGGCTACAGCCGTTTCACGGTCGCAAAGTCGCACATGCACTGGGTCTCAAAGGCGACCTTGCCAAACAGTGCGGCAAGATGATCGGCAATCTTTATCGCATGTTTGTCGATAAAGACATGAGCATGCTGGAGATCAATCCGTTGGTGGTGACAGCCGACGATCAACTTATTTGCCTTGATGGCAAGATGGATTTCGATTCCAATTCTCTCTATCGCCACGAGGATATTGTGGAGCTACGGGACGAGACGGAAGAAGATCCGATGGAGATTGAAGCCTCCAAGCATGATCTGTCCTACGTCAAGCTCGATGGCAACATTGGCTGCATGGTCAATGGAGCCGGTTTGGCCATGGCAACGATGGATATCATCAAGCTTTATGGCTCTGAGCCTGCCAATTTCTTGGATGTTGGTGGCGGAGCCTCGAAAGAAAAAGTCCAAGCCGCATTTCAGATCATTTTGTCGGATGCATCGGTGAAAGGTATCCTGGTCAATATCTTCGGCGGCATCATGCGTTGCGATATTATTGCTGAGGGTGTCATCGCGGCAGCGCGTGAAATGGACATCAAAGTGCCTCTCGTTGTGCGCTTAGAAGGGACCAACGTTGAGCTTGGCAAAAAGATCCTGTCTGAAAGCGGTCTTGCCATCATTCCCGCCGACAACCTTGGTGATGCAGCCAAGAAAATCACCGACGAAGTGCGAAAGGCAGCCTGATGTCCATCATGATCGACAAAGACACTAAGGTGATCTGCCAAGGTATTACCGGCGCTCAAGGCACTT
>JAHZKN010000055.1 GCA_022600335.1 Alphaproteobacteria bacterium | reverse complement strand
CCATGAGGCCAGGGCGACGGTACTAGATTTCCAGATAGGTATCAGTTCGGTTGCTGACGCGTTGCTTCCAAATATTATTGCCAAGAGTGCATAAGAAATAAGATGTTTCATCATTATTTCCTTTCTTGCTCATTGTATCAATGGAAAGGACAGAATGTGCAATGATCTAACGCGGTGTTTGGGCGAACTCAATTGATGAAGTGGTGAGCCAGAATAGAGGAACAATTTGGCACGGAGGCCGTAACAAGTCACCGAAAAAAGTGAACAAGCCCGGACAAGTCGTCAGCTTTACTCCTGTTGACGAACACGCGTTTGCGCGGTGATCAAGTTACGTGAGGGCCGGATCCGGATCCGAACCGGAAATGGCAATAATGATTGCCTGACTTTTGAAATAACTTAGTCGCAGTAATCCCAATAGCCATGTGTGCGGTTCGGATTGGTCCAAAACCAACACACGTTGTCATCCGCTGGTGCATTGGCTTCGCGCGCTGCAGCGGCGATGACGGTGCCAAGAACGATGCCGCTGATAATCGTGCCATAGTAATCCCGGCGTTTCCAAGCGCGATGCCGGTGGCGTGCGCGATGGCGGCGTATGCGCCGTGGGACCCAGCCGCGGCCGCGGCGCCATTTACGAACCTTGAGAACGTGTCTGCTGCCCTCTGCTTCTGCAGCAGAGACATGTGCGTTCATCGCACTGGCTGTAGCGGAGATTTGAGCAGCAGAGGCAGATTGCGACACGGCGGCAAGGGCTGCCAAAATCGTGAGGATCAAAATGAAAAACACTTGGCGCATAATGAGTGTCCTCGCTCGTATTGGGTGTCCAGGTCTATGCGGTCGGATCTGAGATGTTGCTTGGCCAGAGTTGGACGCGCGGTTCGTGCCGAATTTATGACCAAAGCGCGTAGAACCATGCCGGTTTGGTTCAGTATTCACACCGTCAAAATAATCTTGCCGATGTGCTGGCTGGACTCCATGCGGGCGTGAGCTTTGGCAGCGTCAGCAAGCGGGAAGGTGCTGTCGACAATGACTTTGACTTGACCGCTGGCTAAAAGCGGCAGCACGGTTTCCTTTAACGCGGCGGCGATGGCGCCTTTGACGGCGTTGGGCCGGATGCGTAGCGTTGAGCCAGTGAGCGTTAAGCGTTTCAGCATCACGCGCATCATATCAACGGTGACCTCTGATCCTGATTGATAGCCGATGTTCACGAGGCGTCCATCGTCGGCAAGGGCGCGGATGTTGCGTGCAATGTAGTCGCCGCCCACCATATCCAAGATGACATCAACACCGCGTTTTCCGGTTTCTTGTTTGACGACATCGACAAAGTCTTCTGTCCGGTAGTTGATCGCTCGATCTGCCCCCAACGTCTGACAGGCAGCGCATTTGGCATCTGATCCTGCTGTCGTCAAAACCTTGGCACCAAACGCTTTCGCCAATTGTATTGCCGTTGTGCCGATGCCGCTGGTGCCGCCGTGCACAAGAAACCAGTCGTCTTTACCGAGTGCGCCACGCTCAAAGACATTATGCCAAACCGTAAAGAAAGTTTCCGGCACACCGGCGGCGTGTTCGATCGAGAGACCGGTTGGAATGGGGAGGGTGGAGCTGATTTCAGCGAGGCAGTATTGGCTGTAGCCGCCGCCATTGACCAGCGCCATGACAGCATCGCCGGGCTGAATCGTGCTTACGGCTGCGCCGATGGCCGCTACCGTGCCTGCAACTTCTAAGCCTGGAATGTCCGAGTGGCCCTTAGGTGCGGGATAAAACCCCTTGCGTTGCAGAACATCCGGGCGATTGACGCCGGCAGCTTGAACTTTGATGAGGACTTGTTCCGGACCGGGTGCGGGAACGGCAACGGTTTCGGCTTTGAGAACCTCTGGTCCCCCTTTGCCGTCAATTGCGATAACGGTCATTTGCTCAGGATAGGCGTTGGGCGTGGTGCTCATGATGGGTATAAAGGACTTCCATTTTTGGTTTCTGGGGTCAAATTGCCGGAGCAGTTTTGCCTCATAGGCGCGCTGGCGACAAGCGGCGGTGACACTTCGGGGCGCACCAACTTGGAATGCGACTGCTGTGCCGGCTTGGCTCTAAGATACGACATGCGATGTCTGATCATGGATGTGGGAGAGTGCGATGAATTGGGATGAGGAGCGGCCAAAAGCTCCGGTGGGCCCGGTGATTGGAGAAAACCTCGAGGCCCTGTCAGTGAAGGAACTCGAAGCCCGTATTTCTCTGCTTGAAGAAGAGATTAAGCGGGTTGGTGAAGAACGCGAACGCAAGCTGAATGTTGAGGCAGCAGCTAACCAAGTCTTCAAGAGTTGAGAACCGTCTCAAAGTATTGCTGAAGTCTTGATTTATAAGGCGCAATGCGATGTTTCGGGTGGACCAGAAAGCCTATGCAACACTTTCTGGTGGCCACAGGTGTGAACGGGTTTTTCTTCGCGCAAACTCTTAACCATTTACGCTTTGTTAAGTTCGTCGGCGTAGCCTTGGAGCTATCC
Organism: Alphaproteobacteria bacterium; assembly: GCA_022600335.1. Lineage (GTDB taxonomy): Bacteria > Pseudomonadota > Alphaproteobacteria > Rhizobiales > Hyphomicrobiaceae > JAHZKN01. The sequence continues at coordinate 124 of JAHZKN010000055.1, read as the reverse complement.
AGTCATCTGGATCCTGAGTGGCAACTGCCACTCTGTTTGACGCCTCCCTGTTGACTTAAGAGCCGCTTCTCATCAAGCGGCTCTTTTTTTGCTTTGCTGGGGATAATCTTGCTACCGCCCCGAT
>JAHZKN010000054.1 GCA_022600335.1 Alphaproteobacteria bacterium | reverse complement strand
GCCGATAGCGGCATCGAAGTTGGACAAGGCATCCAGGTGTCCAACCATCTTGAGACAACAGCACAGGACGTTTACGCGGCAGGCGATTGCTGTGAGGCCACCGATTTGTCGACAGGCAAGCCGGACATGCTTGCAATTCAACCCGTTGCCGTTGAGCACGGGCGCTTAGCTGGCCTCAACATGGCGGGCATCAAGACGCCGCATAATGGCTCGTTGAACATGAACGTTCTCGACACGATGGGCTTGATCTCATCCTCGTTCGGTCTTTGGCAAGGTGTGCCAGATGGAACGACTGCAAGCCTGACTGACACCATCAAGTATAAATATCTCAAGCTGAACTTTGAAGATGATCGCATCATCGGTGCTCAGTGCGTTGGCATGACCGACCATGTTGGGATGCTGCGCGGTCTCATTCAAACGGGATTCCGCATGGGTAAATGGCGGGATCGCTTGATTGAATCACCTGACCGATTGCGTGAGGCCTACATTGCTGTCGCGCAAGGCGCACCGATATCCGGTCCGACTGCCGGTCACGTTAATGTGCCGGTGGTGAGTTAGCGCGCGTCAGACGTATTTGGATCGTTGAGTCTGTGACACCCGGATGCGCGCTTGTCCCCCCGCGGGATACGGAGCATCAATCGCACAGTCGCCTATGGGTTCGACTTCGTCTATGACGGGAAGGCGGGCAAATTGGCGTCAGCGACACGACGGACTGGAGTGCAGATAGGGCATGGATGTGACGTTAAAACTTTACGCCTCTCTTGGTGCCTACCTTCCCGAGCACGCTTTAAAGAATGAAGCTGTGGTGAGCATTGAGGAAGGGGCGTCGGTTGAGAGCTTGATTGATCGCTACCAGGTGCCAAAAGAAGCCTGCCATCTGGTTTTGTTAAATGGTGTGTTTCAACCGCCCGGTCAACGCGGCAATGCACGGCTCAAGGCTGGTGATGCGGTAGCAGTTTGGCCACCAGTTGCGGGTGGGTAAACCAGCGTATGGATACTTCCAATCGCCCACAGATCGAAAAAACGATGACCCTTGCGGAGCATGAGTTTATCACGGGGTGTCAGCGTTTAGCAGCAGATGGCGATAGCGTGACGACGCGAGTTGCTCAAATTGCACTCGATGCCGGTTCCGTTACGATTCGCTACGAACCGCTAGCCGGCGTGCGTTTGGGCGGGCTTCTGGAATTGCCACGTGCCAAAGTTTCGTTGGCATTTTCTGATGTGACTGAGGCAGAACAGGAAGCATTCGTGCGCCGCTTTGATATTACATTTCAGCGCGGCGGCGGGTGAAGGAACGCGGGCGAGCCACGCTTCAGATCCGTCAATCCTCACGACAAGGGTTGAGTCTCTTCGCAGCCTGTTATTTTTAAAGCAAAGGCAAAGTCGAGCGCCACTTCTTTGAGTTGCGAAAAGCGTCCCGACGCGCCGCCATGGCCTGCATCCATGTTGGTTTTGAGCAGGATCAAATTATCGCTGGTGTTGTGAGTCCGCAGTTTGGCGATCCACTTTGCCGGCTCCCAATATGTGACGCGCGGGTCGGTGAGTCCGGCAAGTGCGAGAATGTGCGGATAGGGCTGCGCCGTCACGTTGTCATACGGGCTGTAGCTGCGAATGATATCAAAGTCTTCTTTGTTGGCGATCGGGTTGCCCCACTCAGGCCACTCCGGCGGCGTTAACGGCAGGTCCTTATCGAGCATAGTGTTGAGGGCATCGACAAAGGGCACATCGGCGATGATCCCTAAGAAAAGATCCGGGGCTTGATTAGCAATGACGCCCATCAACATGCCACCGGCTGAACCTCCGTTGGCGATAATACGGCCGCGCTGGGTCAGTCCCTCACCAACAAGGTGCTCGCCTGCTGCAATGAAATCACTAAACGTGTTGGGTTTCTTAGTGTGTTTTCCGTTCCGATACCAATGATAGCCTTTGTCTTTACCACCGCGAACATGTGCAATTGCATAGATGAAGCCGCGATTGACGAGGGACAATCGGTTGGCGGAAAACGACGCAGGCATGGAGATGCCATAGGCTCCGTAGCCATAGAGCAAAACAGGAGCAGAACCATCGAGGCGCGTCTCCTTATGATAGAGCAGCGATACCGGCACCTGCTCGCCATCTGGCGCGGGGGCCAACAATCGCCGCGTCACATAGTTTTCAGGCTCATGCCCACTTGGCACTTCTCGGCGTTTGCGTAGCACGCGTGTACGCTTCACCATGTCATAATCATAGGTTTCAGCTGGCGTCGTCATTGACGAATACGTGAAGCGTAGGTTGGTCGTGTCGTATTCGTAGCCGGATTGCATGCCGAGCGCATAGGCGTCCTCAGCAAACGTAATGGCATGTTCTTCGTTATTATTCAGGTTGCGGATGACAATGCGCGGCAGACTGTTTTCGCGTTCCAACCGGACCAGCAGGTTGTGGTAGGCGCAAATATCAAGGATCAGGCAGCCCTGTTTGTGCGCGACCAGAGTTTTCCAGTTCTCCACGCCCGGACTGTCGAGCGGCGCGCGGCAAATTCGGAAGTCTTCCGCAGCTTCTGAATTGGTGAGAATGATCAGATCTTTACCATGGTGGACGAGCTCATATTCGTGGCCCGTCTGGCGCGCTGCGATCAAGGTGAGAGGCGCTGACGGATTTGCTGCATCGGCAAGGTAAAGCTCACTGGTTTGGTGGTCGTGGGCTTTGATGACAATAAAGGCGCCGGACAGTGTTTTCTCAATGCCAACGTAGAAGCCGGTATCCTTTTCCTCGTAGATAAGGACATCGTCGCTTACAGGCGTATCAAGCGTGTGACGATAGACGAAAAGCGGACGATGGTTGGCGTCCACCTTAGTGTAATAGACCGCGCGACTGTCGCTTGCCCACTCGATGTCGCCACGCGTGTCCGGAATGCACTCGTCTAAGTCTTGATCTGTTTGCAGATCGCGAAAGCGGATCGTGTAGAGCTCGGAGCCTTTGTCATCTGTGGCGTATGCGAGGATCTTATGGTCGGGGCTGTGCGTTGTGGCTCCCAGATCCCAATAGGCCTTGTCTTTGGCTTCCTCATTGCCATCAAGCAGAACGGTGGCCGCTTCTGAGGCGGCTTCGTCTGTACTGCGGGCTTGCCGCATAAGACGTGGATACTGACCACCTGGAATGAAATCAGCGAAATAGGCAAAGGCCCCGTCATTGGCGGGCACTGTGGCATCGTCTTCTTTGATGCGGCCGCGCATTTCTTCATACAGCTTTTGTTGCAGCGACTCTGTCGATGCCATGTGCTGCTCGGTGAATGCGTTCTCGGCTTCGAGATAGTTGCGGATCTCCGGTGCAAGTTGAGAAGGATCGCGCATCACGTCTTGCCAATTGTCGGCGCGCAGCCAACTGAAGGGGTCGACCCAAGTCTGCCCGTGATGGGTGACCTGTTGCGACTTAATCTTGGCCATCGGTGGTGTGGAGTTCGTTTGGGTCGTCGCGCGACTGGAGCACATGGCAAAATCTGTTTTAGGAGTTGACGATGGATGTGGGTGGACCGGCAAGCGTCCTAACATGGCAGGTGTCAGACGTCTCGGGGCAGGTCTCAGAGCAACTCCATCCAGTCCGGACAGTCCGGATGGTCGTATGCGCAAGTAATATCAGTTGAGAACGACTGTAGAGAATGCATAGTTATGGTGTATCGACGAAATTAATCTAGTCAAAAAATCAAATGGTTGGTATTCTATTTCAGGTAGACTGTAGGATCCCAGTCTCTATTGGCGAGTATTTCCCTTTTTGTTGCCGAGTCTATGTCTTCGTTAACAAATTTGCGCACCGGTGCTGTGGCAGCAGCGGATTTTCCGACGTTTAGCACGTTTGAAAGAACAGCAATGTCCGCGTGTGAATTGTGGAGGGTTTGATGGCTGAAGACGGCGATACCCCTGACCTTGTTGAGCTGACTGCAAAAATTGTTTCTGCTTACGTCAGTAATAATGATGTGGTCGCCAATGACTTGCCGCGTCTTATTAATGAAACGCACATTGCACTTGCGCGCGCGTCAACGAATGAGGTTGAACCCGAAAAAGAAGGGCTAAAGCCAAAGGTGCCGATCAAGAAATCGGTGATGGACGATTACATTGTCTGCTTGGAAGACGGGAAGAAGTTTAAGTCGCTTAAACGCCATTTGCGTACGCACTACAACTTGTCGCCAGAGGAATACCGGGAGCGCTGGGGCTTGCCGCACGACTACCCGATGGTCGCACCGAACTATGCACGGGCACGGTCTGATCTTGCAAAGAGAATGGGCCTCGGCACGCGCCGCTAGCAATAGCAGCAATCAACAGCTACGCCGTATGCGCGACGGGCATCGCGCCTAGAGTTCAACCGCTTTTGCGGGCTTGTTGTGTTTCGTAGCGGTAGGCATCAAGGAGCGCCTTGTGACGAGCGACATTGTAACTCCAATGGCCGGAAAGTCCGCGCTGACGTTCATGACGCAGTGCTTGTCTCAGCTTGCTCAGGAGCTTCAGGTGTCCGCTTTGTGACGTGTCACGCAACTCTCTTGGCCATAGCGGAATAAGCGCGGGTAAGTCGCGGAGCCGGTCGTAGTGGCGAACAAACAGGTCCAAGCCCTTTGCGTTTTTTGAATCGCGTCTGCGGCCAACTGTGTGCTTCGCCTTTCGCTTTATTGTCATTGGTGCCGCCAGATCTATGCTACCGCGGCGAGGATCGCATAAGCATACGCTGCGGGGATAACGTTACATTGTCGATAATTGACGCTGCGAGGGTACAGAGATTACTGTCGCGCCATTCTGTCTCGAATGCAGCCGTATGCTTAACGACTTATCCCCCTCGTTCACCCATCACTTAAGTTAGTGTCCGTGGTTGCCCAACTTGGCGTACAGTGTTGCGCATTAAGATTGCTTCTGGCGCCAAGGAACGATTGGGGACGTGCGGAGCTGAACGCCATGACACATTCCAGTGCTATTCAGACCAGTACGACACATTTGCGCGCTTTGCGCCAACCCATGTCTTCGCGTCCTAGAATAGTTTGCGCCTATCGAAAGATCATTGAGTCTGCAGTTTCGCAGGTGTTTGCGATTAGCCTCGTGGACCTTGGTCAACAAACCAGAGGGCAAGCCCATGTCGCTTCTGCGCGGCAGGTTGCCATGTATCTAGCGCATGTGGCGTGTGGTCTGTCGTTTACGGAAATCGGCGGCTTGTTTAAGCGTGATCGAACGACAGTCGCGCATGCCTGTAGTGTGGTGGAGGATCGTCGCGATGATGTTCTGTTCGACTCTGTACTGGAGTTGCTGGAATGCGCCGTACTCAACATGGCGAGTTTTCCGCATCAGAACGATTTCAATAACCCTCAAGACTAGCACCATGGACATAGCCGACGATGACCAGACCTTGTGAGCTCATCACTGCATTTGACGATACCGCACGTCGCTTCATTTATGCGTTGGGCAGGTCCGGTGCGTTCGCTGTGCCGCTGACGTCTTCCCATGGCACGGTCAATGTGCTGCGTCGCAGACCAACGGGTGACAAGTCTATTGGTGCGTTCCCGCAATCCATTTGGACAAAGTTTGTGAGTCTCGGCCTCGTTGCTGCGTCAGATGGCAGTGGAGAATGGCGTTTGACGAGTCGAGGTAAGAATGCGGTGAAAGCTGTCGCGACGACCATCGGCCGGCGACGACCGGAAGCACTGCGTCGTGCAGTTTCGCCTGCAACTGGGCGGGTCCGCCCACGCGTCAACGACAATGAAAGCCCGCTCGCTTGGTTGGCGAGACGCAAGGGCCGCGACGGCAAGGCGATGGTGTCGTCAGTTCAGTTCGCGGCCGGTGAGCGCCTAAGATTGGATTTTTGCCGCGCCAGCCTATCGCCGAAAGTAACCATGGATTGGTCAACGGCACTATCCGCATCGGGTGGTCGCCGTGCCGGGGCCGGTTTTGGCAATGTTGAAATGAGCGATGCGGTGGCAACTGCGCGCGCACGTGTCAACACCGCGTTGTCCGCGGTGGGGCCGGAACTCTCGGGAATTCTCATTGACGTGTGTTGTCATTTGAAAGGACTTGGTGTGGCTGAGCGCGATAGCGGTTGGCCACAGCGGTCGGCAAAGGTAATCTTGCAATTCGCGTTATCGAGCCTGGCTCGACACTATGGCATGGACGGCAACAACGAACACGTTGGGCAGCAGCCCAAGACGGGGCCGATTCAACATTGGGGCCAGGATGGGTATCGCCCCCAAATTGATGGTGATGTACAAAATAGCGCTTGAGGCAGCGTTAGTGCTGATGTCTCACCTCAAACGAGCAAAATAACAATACCGGCCGATGAGCTCGACCTAGGTGGCGACGCGCAAGGCTTCGGCATCCGCCTGAATGCGTTGAATTATAGACGCCAATCCGTTGGAACGCTGTGGCGTTAAATGTTCCGCCAGTCCGAGTGTTGCAAGTTCATCGTTGGCGCGAATGGAAAGAATTTCTTCCGCAGTTTTGTCCTGGTACAACGAAAATAAAATGGCGATCAGCCCTTGAACGATTGCCGCATCACTGGTGCCGAGGAAATGTAGCCTCGGTCCGGTGTTAGTTGCGCCGTGTGGTGAAGGATTGCTGCCAGAGGACGATGAGCGTTGGCTGACAAGCCAAACTTGGCTGACGCACCCGCGCACTTTGGTCGCGTCCGTTTTTAATGCGTCGTTGAATTCGGGCAGGGTGCGACCAAGTTCGATAATGTAGCGATAGCGATCTTCCCAATCTTCAAGGAGATCGAAGTCTTCGCGCAGCTGTTGCCAAGGTACCAAGGGTTACGTCCGTTCGATTGTCGAGTTTGAATCTGGATTTAGACCGCAATCAGAATAGTGATTGAGGGCCACGCCGAAGGGCGTACCCAACACATAAGGTGGTAATGGGGATTGCGACAAGGTCCTGCAACAGAAAAAAGCACTCCAAAGGCGTTTGGAGTGCTTTTATTTTCTGGAGCAATTTGGAGATTTTACGCTAACGGCGTCCGCGCCATTCAGCTTGGCGATCATAGTGCGTAAGTGTACCAAGCGCTGGTCGTGCTCTGTAGGACTGATTAAATGTGTTGGCTGTGCTTGGTTCTAATTGTTCACCGGTCAACTGCACCAGTGCGATTTCATAGGCCGATGCCGCAGCAAAGGACGCTTTTTCTAAGAATATATCGCGCAGTTCGGCGCCGTGCTCGCATGTTTTTTCATTGCGGTCACAGAATGTTGCTGTCCAATGCGCCACGTTGTGCGCTTTGGTGTACAGGTTGGCTCTGTCCTGCG
>JAHZKN010000005.1 GCA_022600335.1 Alphaproteobacteria bacterium | reverse complement strand
TCGAATAAGGAGAGCCGTTTTAGGTGAGCCTCGAACACCCAACGACCGCCATGGTTCTAGCCGCTGGTTTTGGCACCCGCATGCGTCCTTTGACTGACCAGCGGCCGAAACCGCTTGTCACTTTTTGTGGCAAAGCGTTAATCGATCATGTCCTCGATCGGCTTGTTAGCGCTGGTGTCACCCGCGCCGTTGTCAACGCGCATCATTTTGCAGATCAAATTACAAATCACGTTTTGGCACGACAGCCGCCACCACAAATTTTCCTCTCTGATGAACGATCTGAGCTGTTGGATACCGGTGGGGGGGTGGTCCATGCCTTAGCCAAGCTGGGTCACAAACCGTTTGTCGTTCACAACTCAGATTCTGTGTGGGTCGATGACGGAGGTGCGTGCAATCTATCGCGTCTCTCTGCGGCTTGGAATGCGGATACCATGGATTGCCTCATGTTGCTGGCAAAGCCTGACCGCAGTCTCGGTTACGCTGGCGCCGGAGACTTTATAATGTCCCCTGACGGCACGCTGCAACGTCGCGACAGAAATTCTACTGCTCAAACCACGACACCAAACCAGACGCCAGCGCAAGACGCGCTGGTGTTTGCAGGCGTCTCGATTGCCCACCCGCGTTTGTTTGCAGATGCGCCCGGGGGGCCGTTTTCAATGAACGTCGTATGGGATCACGCCATTGCAAACCAACGTCTGTTTGGCCTGATGCTCAATGGCACGTGGATGCATATCGGCACGCCTGACGCCTTGACAGAAGCTGAGAAGTGGATCGCCGATGGCGCGTCTGACTAACCCCAGCACCAATTCGGCTGCATCGGCTCACAGCACGGGGGGCTGCGTGTTCACGGTCGCAGCGGGTGCGCCGTTTCTGCACACGGTCGCCAACGCGTTGCTGCATGGCGATCTACCGCGAACGGGGAGCGTGGCACCTGATGCGCTCACGCTGCCCGACACAACGGTGATCTTACCAACGCCACGCGCCGTGCGCGCTATGCAGACTGCATTTTTGTCGGCTGCTGGTGGCACCGCATTGCTGCTGCCGCGCATTGTTCCCATAACAGAGGACGAGGACGACCTGGCGCTATTGTCGGCCCTTGACGATACCACCGGTCTCGGGGCTGACGGTGTTGCAACGCTCCCCCCTGCCATGGACGACATCGAGCGCAAAGTCACGCTGACGCGGCTCGTATTGCGCTGGTCTGAAGCCATGGCGCGCAGCGCGTCGCAAATGTCCGGCGCGCACTTGTCGGATCACGCCGTGAAGGTTGGCCGCGAAACACCTGCGCAGGCAGCTCATCTCGCGGGTGAGCTGGCCCAATTGATGGACATGGTGGAACGGGAAGGCGCCAGCCTTGAGGGCCTTGCCGATTTGGTTCCTGAAGCACTTTCAGAACACTGGCAGGCGACGCTTGAATTTCTCAAAATTGTCACAGAGATTTGGCCACAGCACTTGCACGACCAAGGTCTGTCCGCAAAAGTCGCGCGTCGTAATGCGGCCATCCTTGCTGAAGCCAAGCGCTTGCAGACGACATCACCTGATGCCCCAGTTATCATTGCAGGTGTCACGGGATCGGTCCCTGCAACAGCAGAATTGATGCGCGTTGTGACCGGCCTGCCAAACGGAGCCATTGTTCTCCCCGGTCTGGATCTCACACTCGATGAGGAGAGTTGGCAGGCCATTGCACCAAACGACAATGCAAATTCGGGCCATCCAGAGCACCCCCAATATGGGCTCAAGCGGCTGCTCGACACACTCAATGTCACACGACAAGACATTGCTTTGGTCGGCAATGTTGAACCAACTAGTGCACACGGTCACCGGCAGCGCTTTGTCAGTGAAGCCCTAAGACCTGCAACAACAACCAAAGCCTGGCGCGAATTTGCAGATGCGGTCGACAAACAGGATCTAGAAGCGGGACTTGAGGGCGTACATGTGATCGAAACGCCCAACGCTCAAGACGAGGCAGAAGCCATTGCGTTGATCATGCGCGAAGCGGCGGAAACGCCGGGTCGCACGGCAGCCCTTGTGTCGCCAGACCGTATTCTCGCCCGTCGTGTTGGCGTGCGTCTGGAATCGTGGGGCATTCGTGTGGATGACTCAGCCGGTCGGCCGTTTGTGAAAACCGCGCCCGGAACGTTTTTGGATTTGGTGATTGAAGCCATTGCAAGTGACTTTGCGCCAAAAGACGTCGTTGCGTTGCTCAAGCATCCGCTGACCCGTCTTGAACTGGACCCCTTCACCATCCGAAAGTCTGCCCGTGCTCTGGAGATCGCAGCATTCCGCGATCTCTACTTGGGCCGTGGCCTATCGGGTGTCGATGATGCGCTGGTGCGTGCCAAGACGGATGTTGAAACCAAAAGGCACCGTCACCGCGCCGTGGAACGCATTTGGGAGGATGACTGGACGGGTGCACAACAGATCATCGAACGTTTGAAAGAAGCCTACGCACCGCTGGAACCTTATTATACGTCCGGTGGTGCACACGCTGATCTTAAACAGATGATCGGTGCGCATCTCAAAGCCGCGGAGGCTATTGCTCGCCACCCGACGGAAGAAGCATCGGCAGATCCGTCTTCAAAAGACGTACACAACAGCTCTAGCGAACCAAGAGATGCGGACCCGTCGGATCCGGAAAACGAAGAGCCAGCCTCACCCTTGTGGACGGGGGCCTCTGGTGAACAAGGCAGTCTCTTCTTTTCCAAGTTACTGTCCTCAGGCGCACCAGAGTTCGCCGTCACCGCGGCTGATTATCCAGAACTCTATCGCAGTTTGTTGGTCGGCTTGAACACCCGCGAACGCGGCCCGGTGCATCC
>JAHZKN010000053.1 GCA_022600335.1 Alphaproteobacteria bacterium | reverse complement strand
TCTTATCAACGAGTTCGTTCATCGGTTTCTTTGCAGTTTGCATAGCGCGACTAACAACTGGACCAGAGTATCGCAACACGACACCCTGCGTCCGCGTTGCACTCACCTGCATAGCCATTCGATCAATTCCCACTGCTCGCGTCTTTGATCGCCCCAACCAATGCAGCCTTACCTTTGGACTTGGTTTGTCTGCGGGTGCTACTTCCAGACGCGTGTACATGATCCGTCGAACTCAAATGGGGTTTTACAGGTTTGAAAACGTCCTTGCCCGCGCCCGCGGCAGAACTGAAACCTGCCATTGCCATCAGCCCGAGCGCCACTGCCAATTGGTGTGCATATCCATCAATCGATTTTCGCATTTTCATCTCCATTGATAATTGCTGACGTTGTTTTGCCTCATCATGTGACGCTGTATATGAACTTGGTTGTAAGACGCGCGCCTGATTTGAAGGTGCGCGTCTTTTTTTTCTGAGCGCGGCTCACCGCGTCTTGATGCGCGTTGTGGTTCCGTTGCCGTTAGCTGCCCTGCGTGCCGCGTCCCTTAAGGCTTTTTGCTGCGCCTGCTTCAGCTTTAAGCGCTTTGCGGCCTCACGCTTGGCTTTCAGGCGCTTGGCCCGTTTGTCCGCATCGCGCTTCAGCTTCAACTGTTTGGCCTTCAGCTTGAGCCGTTTGGTATCGCGCAGTGTTTTGGCCTTTTTGTCGGCGGCCTGCTTGAGTTTCAGCCGGCGCAGAGCCTTCGCCTTCTTTTCCTGTGCCTGTTTCAGTTTGAGGAGGCGCTTGTTGACAACATTGACCGGCGTGCACACACCCTTGATCAGGTTGGCGTTGGATCTGCAGATGCAGGCACCGCGCACAATTCTGCCGTTCTTGCACGGTTGCTTTTTGACTGGATCGCCGACGGCCACCGGTGTTGTGTCTTCGCAGACCCAAATATACGGGCCTTTTTTGACCGGCTTACGTTTGCGGTTAAAGCACTTGCAAAACGGTGTGGCGTTGCGCGCGCGTGAGAACAGGACACGTCCGCCATTGCAGGTGTAGCGTCCGGCATCGCTGATTGTATCCGGGCCTTTCGGCACACACACCCACTTACCGCGAACCATGACCCGCTTCTCCGTGCGTTTGCACTTGATCGGGTCTACGACCAGGTCCGGGCCCTTGGGCACGCAGGCCCACTTGCCGTTGCTCAGCTGGATACGTTTTTCTGAGCGCTTGCACTTGATCGGATCGGCAATGACCACCGGATCCTTTGGCACACACATCCACTTGCCGCGCACCTTGATGCGCTTTTCCGTGCGCTTGCACCGGATCGGATCGGCGATCACCACCGGATCCTTTGGCACGCACGTCCACTTTCCGCGAATCTTGATCCGCTTCTCCGTGCGCTTACATGTGTCCGGATCGACAACGGGATCGGGTTGCGATCCATTTGTCAGATCATTGACATCCGTATTCACGGTGCTGTCAAAGCAGCGGAACTTATGGCCTTTCAGTTTGTGCAGCTTGGCCTTGCCCGGCGACACGGTTTTCAAGGCGCATTTGTAGGTCGTTGTTTTCGCGATATCGAAGCGCACCGTGTCCGGTGCGACACGGCCCTTGGGTCCATTGACCACCAGTGCCGTGCCGGAGAAATGTTTGCCGCCCGGCGCGCCGGTGTGGCAATCGAGAGACCAATGCACGGCGTTGGCCGTTGACGGCACGTTGGTGAAATTGATCAACGCATGGCCTGTGCGTTCGCACTTCGGCGACCCGCGATCGATGAACGAAAAATCACCGGCCAGTTTCTTGATCGGCACCGGATCATCGGGATTGGGAAGATCGCTGGTTATGCCACCACCGACACCATCTTCGCAGCGTAGCATCTTGGTTTTCCAGCCGGTCGATTCACCGATCGTGTTGACCATGTCTTCGGCCTTGGCCTGGACTTGGCTCGTTTTGTTGACGGAGATCCATTCCACATGCTCGGCTGCAAATCCGCCGTTACCATCATCGGAGGCATAGGCGTTGATGACCTTCGCGGTCATCGCGCCACCGCCGACTTTCTTCCAGAGTTTGAACTTGGCAGGCCCCGTCGTTGTTGTCGCAACGCGCACTTTTAACCGACCCTTATTGCAGACGGTGCCGGCGTTGGGCTGGGTTGTCGCGTTGGACGGCGTGCTGATCGACAGGTCAATGTCGTTGACCTTAAATGCAACCGTTGCGTCCTCCGGCTCGGGGATCCCGACACATTTGACTGGCACGCCGACCGTGCCGGAGTTTTCCACCGGGCCAAAGTCAGCGGAACTGCTATCAAATTCAAAGATCCCCCCGACCTCATCGAAGACTGCGGAAATCCTCACGGTAACCGCCGCCATCGCTGTGTGATCTTGATTGATGCCGTCGCCGGTATTCAGTTTGGCATTGCAGAGGTTGAGGATGGCGATACGATCAATCGACGACAGGTTTTCCGTACTGCCCGTCAATTCGTGGGTGTGTTCGGTGCCATTTGGAACCGATTTCGATATCAATTCCTCTGCACCTTGAAAAATTGTGTATATCGCACGGTCATACTCGGCGGAGGACGTATTGGAAATTCCGACGAACACTTTGACTGGCAATGTGAGTGCGGCGTCCCTGAACCCGGTCCAACTAACACCGTCTTGCGAAATCACCTCGATGGGTCCAGACCCGAAACCATTTTGTTCTAACCTGGCCGTTGCAGCAGCCAACGCCTGTGTCGCTGTAAAGCTCAGGAATAGAATTGCGGTGAGAACATTCGGAAACCATTTCCACATTGTACAACTCCTCAGGCCGCGCGCCTGTTTCAGGCAGCGCTCTAAACGCTCCTCGAGTCGCTGTGGGTGACCGTGCGTTGCGTTAAAAAACAACCGTCCCGATCGAAAAGTGTGTACGCTTGGTCGCGTGATTATGGTCACGGCCGCACACAGCTTGCGGCAAACACTGACCGTTCCGCACGGTATAAGCTGTTCCCTGCGGAACAGGACGTCACTGAGGGGACAGGTAAATTTAAACGCCTACGGTTTATCCGGGCGGTGTCGGTTGAACCCATACATCCGCGCCGAAATACGAAAACCCACTGGGGGTCTGCCAATGAACATTAAGATTGCATGCGCGATCGTGATCGGATCACTCAGTCTCGGCTTGCTTTCCACAACTGGAGCCGAGGCACGCCCGCATTTCGGCGACGATGATCCAGGCGCGCGTTCAGCACCTGTGCGACAGGCAGACATCAACATTGCGTGTTGTTTTGAATAACATCGACTAATCGGCGATCAAATCCTGCCACCAAATTGGGCGCGCGTAGCGTACACGACCTTACTGCGCGCGGCTGGCGGTTTTGGTGACCACGGGAGGTCGGCGCATCAATTCTTCAATGCGTTTGCGTTCATTTTGAAACGCTGCCAGTTCCGTGCCCTTCAGCTGGCGCTCGCGCGGTACCTGCATTTGCATGGGATTAACGAAGCGCTTGTTGACCAGCACTTCAAAGTGAAGATGCGGTCCAGA
>JAHZKN010000052.1 GCA_022600335.1 Alphaproteobacteria bacterium | reverse complement strand
TGCGCTGACGGGTATTACGCTGAATTTCCAACCCATGTGTGCGCTTTTCATGAACCCGCAGAGGGCTCGGTGGCATGTGGCGAGGTCCTCAAGATGGGACGACGTGGCGTTCACTTAACGATTGCCAATATTCCCTCATGCCGCCACAAAACTCCAAGTCCAATCGAAAATCCACGCCCGCACTGCCAGGAGCCTGCAAGAAATCCTATGACCACCGCGCCTAGAACTCGCCGCAAACCGTCGCGTGCCACGGGTGCCCAACGCTCCGGCGACGATCCAATCCTGCTCTATGGCATTCACGCTGCTGCCGCGGCATTGGCGAACCCCGCCCGGCCCATTCGCAAAATTCTCGCAACAGACAATGCGGCGCGCAAATTGCAATCTGCTATCACTGAGCGCGGGCTCAACGTTGAAGCCGCACGACCGAAAGACCTCGACAAAATATTGCCTCCTGATGCCGTTCACCAGGGTGTCTGCCTCACTGTTGATCCACTACCGGAACCTGAACTTGCAGAGCTAGCAGAACGCGCCGTAGATGGTGGACCGCTACTTGTCTTGGATCACGTCACCGACCCGCACAACGTCGGAGCCGTGTTGCGTTCCGCTGCTGTATTTGGCGCGTCAGGCCTGATTATGACCCATCGCCACAGTCCGCCGCTCAATGGCACGTTAGCCAAATCAGCTTCCGGGGCACTGGAACTTGTGCCCATCGCCTTCGTGCAAAATCTGGCAAAAGCATTGAACACACTACGGGACGCAGGGTTAGAGATCGTTGGTCTTGCAGGCGACAGCGCGATGGCGCTGGAAGCAGAACCCTTTGACCAAGCAACTGCGCTCGTTCTGGGCGCGGAAGGCAAAGGCCTGCGGCAGCTAACACAAGAAACTTGTGACCGACTGGTGCGGATCAGCGCGTCTGGAAACCTGGCAAGTTTGAATGTTTCAAATGCAGCAGCCGTTGCGCTGCATGTAGCTGCTCAAAAAAGAGAGACGCAAACTTCAAAGTAGTTGGCGGCAGCTCTCTGTGCGTTGTCCATTTTGGACAGGGCACAGAATACCCCACAGCTGCCGCCTAAACCTATTGTGTCAACCATGTCTGGTTTGCACTGGTCAAACCAGACACTTCCAAACTACCAGCGGCGATGGCGATAGATGCGCCGGTTCAACGCACGATACCCTGGCCTACGATACCCCCAAGCGCGGTAGTACCGGGGATGAACGTAACGCACGCGTGGGCGCATGCGCATTGCTGCCGCCGAACGCCAATAACCTGAGTTATAGTAGGGATAGTAACGCCGCGGCGTGTAACGATACGCATACGGGTCAGTCACGGGATGGCGAAGATAGGTGTGACGGTAACGGGGGTAATAAACCCAATGACGCACAGCCTGCTCTCGGCCCCAACCAACCGGGGGACCGCTGCGATGCCAACCAAATGCATGAGCGTGTGTGGGCAGCAAAAGGCCCAAAGTCAGAACGCTGACGGCGAGCGCCAGAACGTTTTTGGAACGCATACTCAACTCCTAGGGATACGCAAAAACAAACAACCCAGCCTGAAGCATTAGCGCCGCTTGGATAACATTTGATTAAGATTTGTCCATGACAGCACCTCGCACCTATCTGCCCCCGCACAAGATCGCCAGTGGATTGCTGTAGCTCTGCATTTAGTGGGCGTTTCGGTACGCTTTCCACGACACAAACGTCAGTGCAATTACGTAGAGATCAAGCCACACCGACCAATTGTCGATGTAGTAGAGATCATAATCGAGGCGCTGTTGCATTGCGTCATCAGTATTTGTCGCGCCGCGAAAACCGTGCACTTGAGCCCAACCCGTGATGCCCGGGCGCATATTTAAACGGCGTGGATAGGTGCGCAAGCGCGCTTCATAGAGGACATCGTGCGCCACAGCGTGTGGTCGTGGGCCAACCAACGACATCTCACCGCGCACCACATTGAGCAGCTGCGGCAATTCATCAAGGTTCCAGCGCCGCAGATACTGGCCAACGCGGGTGAAGCGTTCATCGTCGCTTCGAGCTTGCACAATCTCATCGCCATCGTCCAACGTCGACATCGTGCGGAATTTTACGATCTTGAATTCTTCATGATTGAAACCACGCCGACGTTGGCGAAAAAAGATCGGTCCGTGACTATCAAGTTTTATCAGCACTGCAATGGTAAGCATCAGCGGTGCCAGTAGGCACAGCGCCAGCAGCGACACAGCCAGATCAAATGTTCGTTTGATAACGGCTTCGGCTGCTGTCAGCGGCGGCACAGTCAACGACAACGTCGTAACATCACCAAAACGCCAAATTTCAGCCTTGCGAAAGCGGCCGATCAGATCACCTGCGCCCAGATGAAGAGCAGCCGGCAGAACACTAAAAGCTGCAATGGCGTGGTCTGTAAATTGCCGGTTCGCCCGTTCAGAAAACACGATGACATCATTGACGTGCAGTAACCTGGCGCGTGCAACTGCATCTCGCAAACGGTCTTGCAAATCGGCAAAGCCTTCCGTGTTCTCGCCATCTCCACCAGTGACGGGAACAATTACAGAAGCCACAATGCGGGTCGCACCGGTGTTGCCCATGAGTTGTTGCTCGAAGCGATCGACTTCTGTGCTGTCGCCGACCAGCATCAAGCGTCGCGGCTCGACACGACCAAGCTCGATAAGGCGCCTCAACACGTTCTGGATGAAGCCAGCAACGAACATTACAACCAGCGGGCCGGTAACGAAGAAGATCGCCAGCCAACCACGTGAATAGGCCTCTGTGGTCTTGGTCATGAATCCGATCACACCAAGACAGGCAAACGCAAAGCCCCAAATCCAGACAATGCGACCAGGTGATCGCTTACCGTCGAGATAATCGTGAAATTGATATTCATCGCGAAACAGAAATGGCAGCGTGTAAAGAAATGCTGTCAAAAACCCAAGCCGGGCATAGACATCAATCATCCCGACGTCGCCATAGGCATAAACGTGGTAGCCGGCACCTGAAACAATAGACCAACCCAAAATTGCGAAGAGCTCAATCGCCAGTGCGCCAATTGCAAACCCCACGCGCCCAAGGCGCCAACCAGTATGGTTGGCAGCAAGTTCACTTTGCGCAACGTCAAACCTAGAAACCACGATCCAACTCGCTCATCACATTCAAATACGCAGACCACTGCTTGAGACCCTGTTGTCCGCACAGATTCGCTGCCGGACCATTGGCCCATGCATCAACGCGCCACCCCCGTTTGGATTGCATCTTTAGAAAATAGCACGCTTCATATTGATGCTTATGATACATAAGTTGTGGCCGGTTAACACCGCGAACAGGTCCTAATTTCGAATAACTGTATTGCCCTGGGCTTTGCAGCTTGGAGAGGCTTAGGTGTAGTTCACGCTGACGTTCCGGGACGTTAAGGTTTAGATCTGTCGAAAGTCGAAAAAGCCGCTGTTTCAGGACCGCCTGCGGCCCTCGTTCGATGATTTCAGCCGGCTGGCATAGCGCTTGCGGCGTTCAAACCAGACCGAGCTTCGACCATAGCGAAACTGGACCCAACACCACCGTTTTGGGCCAAAACCGCTGCAATTTGAGACGCTGATAGACATCAAAATGGTACAATCGGCAGCAGGGCAAAGACGCGCTCGAATTACAGGACCCGCACCTCAACATGCGGTCCCTGTCATGGCTCGACAAGAATTGCCCGCTGCAATGTCTCCAAGTGCGCCCAATGGGCATGACACTGACCTATCCGGTTTCTTCAAAATCCTAAAGCGTAGTGCACTGCCAATTGTGCTGCTGACGTTGGCGGCGATGCTGGCAGCTATATTCTATCTTGCTCTGACTTCGGCATCCTATTCCGCCAGCACAACAATTTTGGTTGATCCACGCTCTCGCAAAATCGTGTCGGAAGAAATAACCCAGGGCGGCCTAACCTCGGACTTGGCGCTGGTCGAAAGCCAAGTACCTATCATCGCCTCAGATGAGGTTCTTGGCCGCGTCGTTGATCAATTCAAACTGACCGATGATCCAGAATTTAAATTTTACACGGGCAGCAGTTTAATCTCTCGCGTGAAGTCACTCATCCGTGGTGTCAGACCAACGCCAGAACCACGTGCCTATGCCATTGAACGCCTCGCGCGAGCGATGAAAATCCACCGCGCTCAAAAGACCTATATCCTTGAAGTCGAGATCAGCGCGACATCACCGGTTCAGGCAGCACGCCTATCAAGCGCAATTGCGGAAGCGTATATTGCCGAACAGCTCAAAGCAAAAACAGATGAAGCGCGCCAGGCGAATGCGCTCATTGATTCACGCCTTGATCAGTTGCGTCGAGACGTGCAACGCGCCGAAACGCGAGTTGATGAGTTCAAGAAAGCTAATAAAATTGTGTCTTCTGAAGGCGGTTTTGTTTCCGAACAACAACTAGGCAAACTCAATACAGAGTTGGCCACTGCGCGCGCTGTCGCAGCAGAAGCTCGTGCTCGCAGAAGTGAAGTTCAGGCAGTATTAAAAACAGGCGCCAGGCCTGACACGCTGCCCGATGCTGTAAACTCGGCGCTCGTGCAGAAACTACGCGAACAATACGCGCAGGTGTCGCGACGCGCTGCGTCACTTGGTGCTCAATTCCAAAATCGGCACCCAATCATGATTGATATCCGTTCCCAGCAACGTGAGATCAGTGCGCAGATTGCATCAGAGCTCAAGCGGATTGTTTCAGCTTCCAAGACTGAAGCAGAGATCGCCGCAACACGAGAAGCTGAGATCCTGCAAGCATTGGAGACCGCTAAATCGCAAGTCGCCAGATCCAACACCGCGAAGATTAAACTCGGCGAGCTCGAGCGCGAAGCGCATGCCAGTCGCGAGCTGCTTGGCGCTTTTTTGATCCGGGCTAAGGAAACACAAGAACAACAAAACCTGACAGCCGCCAATGCCCGCATCGTGTCGCGCGCGAGCGTGCCCTCCTATCCAAGCTGGCCGAAGCCGTTGTTGGTCTTGTTATTGGCAAGCCTCGGCGGCCTTGGTCTTGGCATTGCATCTGCTCTAACACGTGACCACTTTGACACCTCGGTCGGACAACATGCAACGCACGTTACTCAGACTACGCTGCCAACGCTTTCTACATTGCCGCGTCTGCGCGCCGCCGTGGTCACCGATAGCTCCCTGATCGGAAAAGCACGCGATGCTCTGGCTCTCGCTTCCTTCATCGATCTAAGCGACATCATGCAGGCCGTCTCGCACGCACAAACCCGTTCAGCTCACAGATTCCGGCAAGGCGTGCTGCGGTTACTGAACGGCATTCTCACCGACAGCGCACCAGGAAATCCGCGCACCATTTTAATGGTCTCACCGGCATCGAACGCAGGCACAACGTCAACCACCTTAGCGCTTGGGTATTCAGCGGCCTTGGCAGGCGAACGTGTCTTGCTGGTCGATGCGGACTCAAACCATCCTCAACTTTCGACAGTTTTTGGTGGCAACCGGAGCCACTCCGAACGTGTCATGCTCGACAACAAGACGCAGCTTCAGCGCCTTATTACCGTCGATGCAGACTCCGGCCTTGAAATATTGCCAATTGCACTCGCGGATCTTAGGCTTCTAAAAACACAACAGCGCC
>JAHZKN010000051.1 GCA_022600335.1 Alphaproteobacteria bacterium | reverse complement strand
GCCGTTTGACGGCATGCAACAAAACTGCGCTAGGAAATTTTCCCGGGCTCGTAGGGAAATTTTCCCGAAATCTAACGCGCGCGTCTGCAAGGGGCCAGTACAGGGCAGGTGTCGATGCATCAATCTTCAAATTAAGGCTGACAATCGCAATTAGAAAGCGACACACTGGCGCTGTTTGCTGGTGGTGTGATGCGAACGGGTTACCAGAATTTGGTTTTTCGAGGCGATCTGACTTGATCGCGAGCAAAATTACGGCATAAACACGGGCGGTCTCCTGCAGCCTCAGCCGGGCGAGATCCAAGCTCACTTCGTGATGCCCTATTTGTGATGGCAAGGTGGGCGAAGAGCAGTGTTATAACAGTACAATTCCAGCGGATTGGCTGGTTCCAAGGAGGGTTCTGCGTGGCGCAAGGTGGGTATCGGTTGGAGAAGGTTGCCAGACCTTTTTTGAAATCAATAACCGGCAGTTGGATTGCGCATCTTGGTATTGTTGTTGCGGTCTTGCTCATTGTTTTTGCGACGGTCCCCGCCATCCCGGCGCTTGCGGAAACCGGTCAGGGTGATGTCAAAATCGAACTCAACAAGGTTGAGCAGACCGACAAAGGGTGTCGCTTCTATTGGTTGGTGAACAACCAAAGCATGGATCTCAAGTCCCTCGATTTGTCGTTCTATTGGTTCCAGCGCGATGGTGTCATTGGTGGTGACCTGCGTTTTGCGTTTGCACCGGCTGCGCCCAAAAGCCTGAAGGTAAAAAAGTACATGCTGCCTGACAAAACCTGCAGCGATTTTGCAAGCCTACTTGTCAACGAGATTAACGCTTGCACGGCTAGTGAAGGGCCGGTAGCCGAGTGTGGCAAGCATATCTCGTATGCCTCGCGCACCACTGTCGAGTTTTTGAAATAGGGACGTATCACTTTGATCTATGCTGCAATCACCACTGCTGGGCGCGATTTTTCAATCTGGGGCCTCATTCTTCATGCTGACCCTGTTGTCAAAGGTGTCATGCTTGTTCTTGTACTTGCGTCGATTGCATGTTGGGCGATCATCATTGAGAAGTTTTTCCGTTTGCGTCGCCTCAACCGCGATTTGAATCACTTAGAATCTGTAGCAACTGGCGGCGCAGCTGAGGACACAAAATCGCGTCGCGGTATTGCGACCAAACTTATCACCGCTGCGCGTGATGAGCTTGGTCAGGGTGCAGCACTTGGCGAAGACCGCAATGATGTGCGCGCACGCCTTGAAAGATCCATGCGCTCAGAGATGAAGGGTCACCTGCAAGGTGTCGAAATCGGATTACCGTTTTTGGCAACGACGGGCTCTGCTGCACCTTTCATCGGTCTCTTCGGCACCGTTTGGGGCATCATGAATAGCTTTACCTCCATCGCGCAGTCGGCAGACACCAGCCTTGCTGTAGTTGCCCCAGGCATCGCCGAGGCGTTGTTTGCAACCGCACTCGGTCTGGCAGCCGCCATTCCTGCTGTGGTTGCCTATAACCAAATTTCTGTTGCGCTTGGACGCGGCGCGGCGCGGGCAAATGGATCGCTGTCAAAAATTGCTAAGGCAATTTCTTCACAGCAAGAGCCGGCGCAGGCGGGGCAACAAAATGTCACACCGATCCATTCTGGAGCTGCACATTAATGGGTATGTCCGTCGATCAAAGTGCCTATGGCGATGACGATGATGGTGGCTATCGGCCGATGGCTGAGATCAACATCACACCGTTTGTTGACGTGATGCTGGTGCTGTTGATCATCTTTATGGTGGCGGCCCCACTGATGGTTGCAGGCGTGCCGGTTGAATTGCCTAAAACTTCGGCAGCCAAGCTCAACGCACCGAAGAAGCCCGTCGTCGTGACAATGACCGCAGATGGCAAGTTTCAGATCCGCGAAGAATTTGTCGCCCCAGATCGTCTTGTGTCTCGACTGATAAGCCTGCGTAAGGCGGAAGGTGACACAGTCGTCTACCTGCGTGCCGACAAAAGCATGGCCTACGGCGATGTTATGACGGTACTTGGCCGGCTTGGAGAAAGCGGCTATGGAAGGCTGTCGCTGTTGTCGCATAAGTTGCCGGGTGGCACCCCGGTGAGTGGAGGGAAATAGTACGCGTCATGGCCCTCAGATCTGCATCCTTGCTGACATCTGCTGCCTTGCATGGCTCTCTTGCTGTGTTCGTCATTGCACCTTGGGTCGGTGGCAATGCGCTGGAGGCTGGCACTGGCAATGACCAATTCCTGGCTGAAGATGGCATCGCAATCGAAGGCGTTGGTTTTGGCACCTCAATGGTGACGACGGAAGCCGTTGAAGAAACGCCAATGGAAATGAGTGCAGCACGACCAGAAATAGAAGAGGTGATCGCACTAGAGGTTGAAGAGCCTCCACCTGAAGAACCGCTAGAGGCACTGCCAGAAGATACAAAAGTTCTGACATCAAACTCAGAGACTGCGCCAGCTCTTGAAGCAGAACCGGAGCGGCAGGACGAGGTTGTTGAGCAAGAAAAGCCACAAGAGGCACAAGTGGCAACGCTTGAGCAAAACTACCAGGAAGCCATCAAGGAGCAACAGCAAGCGGGCGCCAAACAACTTGGCGGAGCGGCAAAGAAAACCGCTATGAGAGCTTACAAGGGCTCGCTGCACCGACGCATTCGTAGACGGTCAATAGCTGGTCGAGG
>JAHZKN010000050.1 GCA_022600335.1 Alphaproteobacteria bacterium | reverse complement strand
CAACACCATGAACATCACACCAACGCGAACAGACCACGGAGAGCCATGCTGGTCTGGTTTGGCAGATGGATTTGTATCAACGCCAATGGAGCTGTATTTGGCGCGTGCCAAAATGTATTTCGCTAAGCGAACGGGATTAAGCTGATGGATAACAGCTAACACGAGCTCGTAATGCAGAAGCGGGAAGTCAAGCCAATGGCCGGAGTCTTCAGCTTGTGAGAAATTAGGATCGCGCTCTGGATCATTGACGAATTGGTGGTGCGCTAAATGATGCAGGCGAAATGCGTATGTCGATGTGTAGATTGGGAACGCTGCCAACCAGTCTGATACGGCTTCGTTGAGTTTTTTATCGGCAAATAAAATGTAGTGCGTGCCCTCGTGGATCACACCGCCGAGCTGGTGTTGCGAGCCGCCCATGATGATGATGGCAACGATTGTTGCAGGCACGGATAGCCACAAGCCAAGTGCGCTTGTTTCTGCAACCGAATACAACCACACAGTCGTTGCGACGGTTGCAATCATGATTGCGTAAACGAAGGCAATATATTTGATGTTGCTATAATTATCGCGTGTTTTGAGATACTGAAGGCTGCGGGCAAAAGCCTTACCACCTGTCCATTCCGTTTGGGTCGGGGTCTCTGTCTCACGCACGGCTACAGCGCTACTGGTACCAGCCATCGTCTGCCTCATGTCTTAAAGATCAGCAATCCAGTCGTTAGAGCTATACGCACTCCTGGTTAAAGGATTGCTCAATGTCATTTTGTCATGCGACTTACACAGTTAGAGTACTTCACCTCATCCAGTCTGTTCCATTGGGAACAACAGTTAATTGATTAAAATCAATTCTATACCGAGCGTGTTTGCTTGAGGAGGCGGAGAAATTCGTCCCCCTCCGTGGTCGGTGGCGCGCATTGCGGCCCAACACAGCAGTAAGCTGTTTCCTGATCGGTACGCGGAGACTTGTCCGATAGCCCCACTGGCAGATCAGAATTGGCGTGGTTATCAACTCTGTATTCAAAAGCCCCAGGCAGGGAAACGGTGTTCAGTAAATCCGGCAAAACGTCGTTCGAAGCCGTTGCCGGGCTGGTGATCACACTCTGTTGAGGGGCGATTTGGTCGAGACACGCGGCGACAAATCCGCTGTGCGCGACAAGATTTGCCGCTACGTCAGCAGCAAACGCTGCGCAGAGGTCAGTAGCGCGCGCCTCATAAGCGGCGTCCCCAGTAATCAGGAACAGGCGCATGAGGTTGGATAACATGACCGCATTCGCGTTGGGCGTAGCATCATCCGCAGCCATCTTCAGCCGCACAATCACATCGTCGGTATCATCTGCCGTCATGGCATAGCCACCGCTGTCACCAAGCCAGTAATTGCGATTAAGGCGTTGGGTCCAGGCTTCGGCTTGGTCGAGATAGTCGGATTGCAATGTCGCTTCATGCAAGCGCAACGCAGCCCAGATCATATTGGCGTAATCACTCGCCGTTGCAGGCGCTGACGTTTTGCCATCGCGGAAGGCATGGTGCAGCCGGCCATCGCAAACCATGCGATTGCAGACAAATGCAAAGGCTGCCTCCGCTGCTGCAAGCCAGGTCGGTTGATTGAACACCCTGGCTGAGCGCGCAAGCGCTGCAATCATCAGTCCGTTCCAGTCAGCGAGTACTTTGTCATCCCAACCGGGGCGGATACGGCTGGTGCGATGTGCTAACAGTTTGTCACGTAGTTCTTTGAGACGCGCTTCGTTTTCATCAGACGCAACACTCAATCGACGCAAGCGATTGAGAATGGTTTTGCCTTCCCAATTGCCGGTGTCCGTCACGTCATACCAACTGGAAAAATACTGCGCATCATCGTCACCGAGGCAGGCGCGAATTTCATCTGAAGACCAGACATAAAATTTGCCTTCTTCACCTTCAGAATCGGCATCCAAAGAGGCAGCAAATCCACCGCCCTCGGCAACCATTTCACTGAGCACCCAGACGATCGTTTCGTGTACGCGTTGTTTGAGCAAGGGCGACTGCGTTTCACGCCAAACTTCGGTCATCAAATCTATCAATAAAGCATTGTCATACAACATTTTTTCAAAGTGCGGCACAAGCCAATACTCATCCACGGCGTAGCGTGAAAAGCCACCTGCGAGGTGATCATAAATACCTCCCTGGCAGATCATGTGCAGCGTTGTTTCAACAGCCTTGCGTGCATCAGGTTGGCGATAACGGATAGCACCGCGCCACAGCAACCAAAAGAAGTTCCACTGCGGAAATTTGGGGGCACCATTGATGCCACCAAGGTCGGGATCAACCGCACGCACCATGCGGCCTGTGAGATCTTCAATCATCGTGTCGTTGAATTCCGGACCGCTCTCTGAGCGCGAAGCCGCGAGCGCGTCGGTGAGTGCTTTGGCATTGTGCGCGACCTTGTCAGGTTGCTTGGTGTAAATGTCCGCCACCTGGCGCAGCACATCTTGGAATGCCGGTTGCCCATATTTTGGAGTCTTGGGAAAATAGGTGCCACCCCAAAACGGTCGTCCCTCTGCGTCGAGAAACATGGTCAACGGCCAACCCCCACGTTGGCCAAGTTGATGCAAAGCGCCCATGTAAATGGCATCGATGTCGGGCCGCTCTTCACGATCGACCTTGATGTTGACGAACAATTCGTTCATCACATCGGCCGTCTCTTGGTCTTCGAAACTCTCGTGCGCCATGACATGGCACCAGTGACAAGCCGCATAGCCAACGGATAACAAGATGGGCTTTCCAGACGCCTTGGCTTCGTCGAGTGCGGCCTTGCTCCAGGCCCGCCAGTGAACGGGATTATCCTTATGTTGCAAGAGGTAAGGACTTGTTTCGTGATGCAGGCGATTTTCGCTCATAATGCAATCCGTTGTGTGTGGAGGCAGGCTCTGCCTGGTTGCTAGCACAGTCTTTATCGCCGTGCCCTTTGGTATTTGGCCCCCTGGCATTCTTGATGACTGAACGGACACCACAAACAATCTTTGCCCTCTCAAGCGGTCCAGGACGGGCAGGCGTCGCTGTCATCCGCCTGTCTGGCCCAGATGCCGGTGGGGCCGTCGACTGCGTTGCAGGCTCCAGGCCGCTGCCGCGCCATGCAACCGTGCGCACATTTCGTGATCCTGAAAACGGAGAAAAAATCGATAAGGGGTTAGTACTTTGGATGCCGGCGCCTCAAAGCTTTACCGGTGAAGATTGCGCAGAATTCCATCTGCATGGTGGTGCCGCAGTCATCAACGCCGTGATCAACGCTTTGTCCACCTGTCCGAATTGTCGTTTGGCGGAAGCAGGAGAGTTTTCACGGCGTGCCTTTGACAATGGCAAGCTTGATCTTGCGGAAGCCGAAGGCGTTGCCGACCTAGTCGCTGCGGAAACGGAAGCGCAACGCAAGCAAGCTTTCGATCAAGCCAGCGGTGCCTTATCGGCCCTCTATGAACGCTGGCGCAGTCAATTGATTGAGGCTGCAGCGCTCACCGAAGCTGCTCTTGATTTCTCAGACGAAGGTGATGTCAGCAAAGATGCGTTGGCCAAGGCACATACGCGGATTGTGCAAGTTATGCCTGAAATACAAGGACATCTTGATGATGGCCACCGCGGCGAAATTCTCAGAGATGGCTTTCGCGTGGTGTTGGCGGGCCCGCCAAATGTCGGCAAATCCAGTTTGCTCAACGCACTTGCACGGCGCGATGTGGCGATCGTTTCGCATCACGCTGGCACCACGCGCGACATTGTCGAAGTGCGGCTCGACCTCAATGGATTTCCTGTATTGTTGTCCGATACCGCTGGTTTGCGCAGCGATGCAGGTGATATCGAACGCGAAGGTATGCGCCGCGCGCAACAAACCGCGAAGGCAGCGCAACTGGTGTTGTGGTTGACGGATGATCCACGAACTGACGCTGAGCCTCCTGCCAATTTGGTGTCTGAGGCAGGCGAGATTGTTTCTGTTCTCAGCAAATCCGATCTTCACGACACGACGATGCCACCTAAGTCCTTGGCGGTTTCTGCTAAAACCGGAGCCGGGCTCGACACTTTGATTGAGCACATTGCAAGGGCAGCGGAACAGCGGTTGGCATGCGATAGTGTGGCTCCGGCCCTCACCCAAGCCCGTCATCGCCAAGCGCTGCGCCAATGCGTTGAAAATCTTGCAGCGTTTATTGCCGGGCCGCTGCAGGACGCGGAGCTTCGGGCCGAAGACCTGAGACAGGCGATTACCGCGCTTGGCCGCATCACCGGGCGGGTTGACGTCGAAGACATTCTCGATCAGGTCTTTGGACAATTCTGTATCGGTAAATAAGCCAGCCAACGTTTCACGTGAAACAATTCATGCGCCCCGGCAATTTGCCGTTCGAGCTAAGCGGACCCAATTAAGACGCCATGTCGAAGAAGAGCTTTGATGTCATTGTTGTTGGCGGCGGCCACGCCGGAACCGAGGCCGCGGCTGCCTCGGCGCGCATGGGTGCCCGCACGGCGCTGGTTACGCATCGCTTTGAGACCATCGGCGAGATGAGCTGCAATCCAGCGATTGGAGGT
>JAHZKN010000049.1 GCA_022600335.1 Alphaproteobacteria bacterium | reverse complement strand
TAGATCTGCAGCATGTAGAATGAACCGGCTAATGCCAGTGCATTTACAAAACCGGAAAAGACGCCAACGCTCAAAAAGACGCCTTTCGAGCGGCCAAGAGCGCGCCGAGCTGGGCGCTTCGTACGCGATGTCAAACGGTGAGTCACCTGAGCATCCATCCAACGGCGGTCATAGTGTAGCGATGGCGTATCTTTCAGTGCAGCACACAGCTCAGTGTGTTCACAAGCCCATCTCGAGGGGTCAATTTATGCACTTTTTCCATTAAGGAACATTTGAAAAGCCATAGGCTTACGGACCCAATGGATCACCAAGTAGCCGCAGAACAGCTGATTCTCTTGGATTTTGTGCAGATTTGGAGGTTTTTATGCCGCTGATTGAGGCAGGCGCTGGCGTGGTGCTGCCGCAATGACGTCATCGTCGACATGCGCTTCATATTTCTTGAAATTGTCGTTGAACATCTGACCCAGCTCAGCCGCTAATTTATCGTAGGCAAGAGGATCAGACCACGTGCCACGTGGATCGAGAATCTTGCTGTCGATGCCTGGTAACGACACCGGAACTTCAAACCCAAACAGTGGATCTTGGCGCATCGCTTGATCGCGAAGTTCTCCCGATAGTGCAGCGTCAAGAAGAGCACGCGTCGCAGCGATCGGCATGCGGGAGCCTTCGCCATACTTTCCACCGGTCCAACCCGTGTTTACTAACCAGCAATCCACGTTATGCTTGGCAATCAGATCGCGCAGCAAATTTCCATAAACCGAGGGATGGCGCGGCATAAAGGGGGCACCGAAGCAGGTTGAAAACGTCGCCTGGGGTTCATTGCCCATGCCACGCTCGGTGCCAGCAACTTTTGCGGTGTAACCCGATAGAAAATGATACATCGCCTGCGATGGCGTCAGCTTTGCGATAGGCGGCAAAATACCAAACGCGTCTGCAGTAAGCATAATGATGTTCTTTGGGTGACCGGCCCGACTTGTCGTGCTGGCATTGGCAATGAAGTCCAATGGATAGGCACCGCGTGTATTTTCCGTCAGACGCGCATCCTCAAAGTCAGGGTCCTGACCACCTGGCGTGAGCACAACATTTTCCAAAACTGCGCCAAACTGATTGCACGCGTCCCAAATTTCAGGCTCTGCCTGACGAGACAACCGAATGGTCTTTGCGTAGCAACCACCTTCAAAATTGAAGATGCCTTCAGCTCCCCATCCGTGCTCGTCATCACCAATAAGTTGGCGACGTGCATCGGCTGACAGCGTGGTCTTGCCTGTGCCTGAGAGGCCAAAAAATACGGCCGAATGATCGTCGTCATCAACGTTTGCAGAGCAATGCATGGGCATCACGTCCTTGCCCGGTAACTGATAGTTCAGCACCGTGAAAACGCTTTTTTTCATTTCGCCAGCGTACGTCGTGCCGCCAATGAGAATGATGCCTTTTTTGAAGTTACAGGCGATCACCCGCTCGCCCTTGGTGCCGTGATAATCTGGGGCGGCTCTAAAGCTTGGCAAATCGATAATCGTTAGATCAGGCGCGAAGTTTGCAAGTTCCGCCACGTCGGGCCGACGCAGGAGTTGGCGAATAAACAAAGCATGCCAAGCATACTCACAAACCATGCGAACAGAGAGCCTGTGATTTGGGTCGGCACCACCATAGAGATCTTGGACAAACAGATCTTTGCCAGCTTTGAACGCCTGAACATCCCGATAGAGGCGATCAAACTGCGCCTCGGTCATGGCTTCAGTGTTGTCCCACCAGACCGTGTCCTCGGTTTCGTCATCGCAGACAATAAATTTGTCCGCTGCAGATCGCCCGGTGTGCGGCCAAGTTTCAACGGCAAGCGCACCGGTCGACGCCAATTTCCCTTCGCCGCGCTTCAGCGCAAGCTCAACCAATTCGGCAACGGAATTGTTGTGCGATACTTGCGGGGCAGAGTATGGGCTCGACGTGACAGCTGGCATTGCGACCAATCCGAAGGTTTGCTGATCTAGTATAAAGCGATGCTCAAAAAGCGCAGTAATTGGAACGCGGCTTGAGGCCCTATCGCTACCAACAATCGCTACACATAGAAGAATGTCAGCCTTTTAGGAACGCCCTCAAAACGATGTCAATTGGACCAAAGGTCGGACATGGGTGACGTAGCAAATAACGCTGTATTTTACCCATCAAAATCCAGAAAATGTCGGGACTTGGAGCACAGAGCGGTTCCCATATGTCGCAGTTCGATGGGCACCATAGGTCATTCCACGACCCCACTGATCCGGCACACAATAACCGACGAAGTGACAGCCTACCGATTCGAGTGCCCGAGTTTAAGAAATTAACTCTGAATTCTGGGTACCCACCAACACTCAGGCTCTACCAACCAGCCCAAACCCCGAACTGAGCTGGTAGAGCTGCGGTGATTCGATACTTTTGATCAATTCGCTGATCCAGTCACCTCCGATAGCATACCAGGGACCGGGGACCCCCCTGGACTGATACGCTTTCCGATGGCATAGCCGAATAGAGAGTCTTGATGACACCTGTCTCCACTGTCAGCCAACCTATGGAGGTTCGGGCTGTGCCAGCCAAGTTTCTTGTGGTTGATGACCACCCCCTGTTTCGCGACGCGCTCCAGGTGGCAATTTGCTCAGCTTTCCCCGGGGCTCAGATCACTGAAGCCTCATCCATCGCACATGCTCGTGACGCCCTGTCCGCCAACGGAAACTATGACCTTGTCTTGCTTGATCTTACGATGCCCGGCACGCGAGGCGTTGAAGGCTTGCTTGAATTGCGCGCTCTGACACCCAAAACGCCTATCGTTGTTGTTTCGGCTGCGGAGGAACCACGAGTCATTCATGAAGTGATGACGTGCGGTGCATCAGGCTACATTGCTAAATCAACCCGCAAGCCAGAACTCGCAGAGGCAATTCGAGACGTGATGTCAGGCCTTGTCTACCTACCAAAGGATTACGAACCCCCGC
Source organism: Alphaproteobacteria bacterium (assembly GCA_022600335.1). Lineage (GTDB taxonomy): Bacteria > Pseudomonadota > Alphaproteobacteria > Rhizobiales > Hyphomicrobiaceae > JAHZKN01. The sequence continues at coordinate 4,798 of JAHZKN010000049.1, read as the reverse complement.
AGCAGGAGCCTGGTGCATCGGACCAGGACATCGCAGCGCGTGTCGCATCTCTGACCCCGCAACAACTGCGTGTTCTCATCATGCTACGCCAGGGTTTGCCCAACAAACAAATTGCCTACAAATTGAACGTCGGCGAAACGACCATCAAAGCACATGTATCCGAGATTTTGCGCAAACTTCGTGTAACCTCACGTACGCAGGCTGTCATTGAAGTATCACGCCTAGATATCGACCGTGACAGCCCTTAGGGGTGCCGACAGGTGTTCGTGATAGCCCCTTTTTTCTAAGCCAACAAATGCTGCAACAAAGCGCGCAATTCTGCGGGACGAACGGGCTTGAGCAAGAGCTGGCTGTCAGCTGCTGCGACAGCATTTTGAACCTCTGGTGTATGATCTGCAGTCACCACGACCCCATTAAATGCAGCGCCATACCGAGTGCGTAACAGTTGGATTGCGTCAAGACCTGTTTCACCGCGATCCAAATGGTAGTCGGCAAGCACAACTTGCGGTGCAAAGTCCGGCTCGGCGGCCAGCAACTGCTCTATATCGGTAAGGCTGCTCACAAAACGACAATCGCACGACCATTTTTCCATGACCGTCCTCATCGCGTCTAGTACAGCCACTTCATTGTCAATGATCAGCACTTTTGCATCCTGGAAACCATATGCTTCGTGCGCCACCATTGGAGACTTGGATCTTGATGATTGTGTCAACTCATCGATAAATTGAGCGTAGACATGAAAGCACGTACCCCGTTCGCGACGTGTGCAAAGATCCAATGTATGACCGAGTGCCTCTGACATACGCTGCGCAATAGACAGCCCAAGACCAAACCCAGACATGTCAGCCGCCTCGGAGGCTGCACCGCGCTGGAATTCTTCGAAGATTCGATCAACCTCACCGGCAAGAATGCCAGGACCAGTGTCCCAAACTTCTATTCGAACTTCGCGACCACGGCGACGTGCGGCCAAAAAAACCCTGCCAATTTCGGTGTAGCGCACAGCATTTGCCAAAAGATTCTGCAATATACGGCGCAACATGAGGGGATCTGAGCGAATAATAAAATTGTTGCGCCTGTATGTCAGCGACAAACCCTTGGCGCGCGCAATCGGCTCCATTTCATTCAGAAGTGGCTTAAAGACATCGACAAGCGCAACATCTTGCAGAGCCGGCTTCATATAGCCGTCTTCAAGTTTCGACAGATCCAAAATCGTTTTGAGAATATCCTCTATGCTCACCAAGGCATGATCAATTCGCGCAATAAGCCGTGATTGCTCGCTGTCACCTCCGGTTTCTGCGACTGCCGAGAGAGACAATTTCGCCGCATGGAGGGGCTGCAAAAGATCGTGCCCAACAGCAGTAAAAAAGCGTGTCTTAAAACGGTTCGCGCGCTCAGCGGTATCGCGTGCGGTGACAAGCTCAGCATTCGATTGTTCAAGGCGTTCGAGAGTGCTGTTGAGCTCGTTGGTTCTCAGTCTCACCTCAGATTCCAAGTTAATCGCAGTTTGAAATAGCGAAAACGCATTGGCCTGCTGGTCCATAGAACGCTCAACGCGCTGCATCAGAACGCTGTTAATCTTAGAAAGCCGGTCAATCTTTTGCAACAGCGACTCAATGGATTCGCTGTTGTCACCGTTGGCTAGACTGTCGACGCCAAGTCTTTGATCATTACGATGCATGACCAAAAGCAATTCCCGTTAGAGTTTGGTTGAGATGCATGGCATTGTACTGTTCGCCATAGGTATGGAACCCCACCACATTGTATCTCTGATAAATGTCTTCAACCTTGTGACGCACCTGACGGTTTTCTGCATCCAACCGACGCAGGACACATTCAAAACCAAGAACAAAATCAATTTTGCCCATGGAGCTTTCAACGTCTTTCAAAGCAGACGCTGTTGACGCGACAATGTCGGTCGGTGTTGCGACGGTGAACACTAGCCCCTCGTCAATGGCACAGAAAAAAGACAAACTACGGTCGGGGTTCATATTGCGTATAGATCTGCAGTAATAATCACCCCCGATCTTGACGACCAACGGGTAGGATGCAAACGAAAACGGTCCCAGGTCTTCCGGCAAAAGATCAATGGCTGTCGCATATTCAAGCGCTGCTGGCTCGGCGTTTAACTCATAGACAATTCTGTTGTGGCTATCTGCAGCAGTTACGACAAGTTTCGTCGCCGTCGGCTCAAAATTTTGAGTCTTGAATATCCGAAACGGAACATCGCATTCCACAAAAATGAGCGCTGCACCGGAAGCAACAACATTACCGTCATAAATCAGCGATGTGTTTTCAAATGACAGGCCATCGCCAGCCGATCCTCCAACAAGTTGGATCTCGTTCATCGCCCAATGAATGGCGGCGATCAGAGGTTCCTCGGCGTTCGACAAGCCATCGACCATCATCATTGCGAACACGCGGTCCCTTAGGGCTCGGTCCGAATCGTCTCTTATTTGGGATTTGAGTTTGCGCACCATTTGGGCGGCACGCTCGACGCCAAAGTTGCTGATGTCTTCAATAAGACCGGTGTGAATGCGAAAGCCAGCGCGTGGAAAGGCAACCAATAGGATCCCACCCTGAACTGCTCCTACTGGTGTGATCTCGCCAGCCGTAGAGCATCCTGTGATGGGGATGTCCGGGAACGCATACGCCAATGCAGAGCTCATCTTTTCGGCATCATGATCGATGGCATAAAATGCCAGGATGTGCTGGAAATCTCCGTCGCCGAGATCGCGGCGCAGCTCGGCAATCGCGTTGTTCAACGACGGATCGCAACTAGACACAATGCGAACGCCACAATTTGTGATCGGTGAAGCTGCCAAACCTTGCCTGCGCTACACTTGAGTTGTCGAACTGAACGATTGTCCGCTGCAACCCTATTTCAGCGGCCCTGCGACCAACCTACTGCATTGTTACACAATAGCAATTCGCCGCTCAAGAAAATCCAGCGTCTTACAACTGCTTCATGCTTAATCCATCCACCTAACACAGGTCGGTACTGCGGCAGACAACAAAAAAGGGTGGCACGCGGGTGCCACCCCTTTTTTTTTAAGATCGGCTTGAGCCGATTAGCGCTGCTGTTCTGCAGCAAAATTGGCACCCAGCTTGTAAGGTTCATACTGAGGAGCCTCGCGGCGGCAGCCAGCAACTGCGATTGCAGCAATGATGGTAACAAGAGCGATAGAGCGCATGATCGATAATCCTTTGTCGTTGGTTACAGTGAAAGCGAGTGAATTTTGCTGGAGAATCCAGCTAGCGTGTACGTTTTGCGTAACGCGCCATATCTGATTTCGAGACCTCACCAGCAGCAGCGAGCGCTTTAACGCATCGCTTCGAAAGCTTGCTGCCAGCTGCTCGCATGCATTTGCGCAAACTCGTGCTGCCAACAGCATGGTTGCTACAGTACGCGAGGTAATCGCTCTTGCAGGCATTTTTGACGGCGCTGCTCACAGCGAAAGCCGATTGCGTGGGCAGAACTGCCATGGGAACGATGGCAATGCTAATGAGCCAAAGCAAAGCAGTGATGCTGGCACTAGAAAATATGTCCGACGTCTTTGTGGTCATGAGACACAACCTTTCTACATACGCGACCTGTCGCGACCAAAGCGCCAGCCCAACGTGACCTGGCATGTGACGTATTAAAGCGGGACAATGTTAAAAAGTTCTTTAACCAGCGCCCAATTCAGCATTCGGACTTGCGGTAGCAACTTTCTGAGCCCGTGGGCGGTGCTCGGTTTTCTCCCAATGGAAGGGCGCGCGACCCAGTTGCCAAAGCGCGCGATAGGCAGCACAGGAAATCAGAAGCCAATAAACCGGCATCCACAATCCGCTGATTACGAGGTGACGCCAGCCTCGCGCCCAGACAGCCGCGCTCCCCAATGCCACGCCGGCACAATATCCTGCGACGAGATTAAATATCCCAATCCACCAAAGGGCCAATCCGGTGGACGTCGTAGCCGGGTGAAAAAAATCTCCAGAACCGAGATCCATGACTGCGAGGATATAAAACCAGGGATGCACCAAAACGGACAGTAAGACCCCACCCATGAACACCTGCAACCCGACAAAGCCACGTCCTCCCAGTTCATCGAGTAAACGTTTCGGTCGGCGCATATGCACCAGATAGGTTTGCATCCAACCTTTCAGCCACCGCGTTCTTTGTCGAAGCCAAACAGAAAAATTGGCTGGAGCCTCTTCCCACGTTGTAAGTGAAAGGATTTCCACGTGATAGCCAGCACGCGCGAGACAAATGCCGAGATCGGCATCTTCTGTGACATTGAACGAGTCCCACCCACCAAGCTCTAGTAGAACAGAGCGCCTGAAGTGATTAGATGTGCCGCCGAGCGGAACTGGGAATCCAAGCCGACGCAATGTCGGCAGCAGACAATCAAAAAGTGCCGTATATTCAATCGTAAACTGACGGGTGAAAAAGCTTTCATCGCTGTTGTATACGTTGAGACACGCTTGCACACAGCCGACGCTCGGATCAGACTCCAAAATCGCGGCCGCAGCACGTAACTGCCCAGGATCCGGCACATCTTCAGCGTCATAGACCACCACACATGTGCCCTGCGCTATTGCCAACGCATGATTAAGCGCCTGTGGCTTCGTTTGCGGAGGACTTGAGGGCACGACAAAGACATGCATGTGGTCCGGCAAATCAGAGTCCAAAACTGCAGCATAGGTTTTCGGATCTGAACTTTCGACAATCAAAAAAATTTCAAGCTTGTCGATCGGATAGTCGATTGCCTTCAAGGCGATCAATAGGTCCGGAACAATGTCGGCTTCTTGATAGAGC
>JAHZKN010000004.1 GCA_022600335.1 Alphaproteobacteria bacterium | reverse complement strand
GGCCAGGCAATTCCGGCACAGCCGGACACGATCAAGGCGAGGCAAATATCCCAGGTGGCCGGAGTGTGCAGAAGACCGGGCTCAGAGAAAAGGCCCAATGCCAGTTTGTCTGGTGATTAAAGTTCTGCGTGGGCGTTTTTATCGCCGTCTCCGGTCCCTCGTTCACCCCCGCCCCCGACAATGCGCGAAGCTGCATAGCGGGCTGCCGATGGGATGAACTTGAGATACTCCGATACCAGAACGCGCATAGTGGTGCGATGCAGCCACCAGCGTTTTTGACGCAGACTGGCTGGCATGACGGCATGGGGGATCAGCGTCGTTCCAGGCAGTGCGCGCTTGAGCTCCATGAGGCTACGCGGCATGTGGTAGCCAGAGGTGACGACGATAATGCTTTTGAAGTCGTGTTTTTCCGCCCAGGCGCGCGCTTCATGCGCATTGCCGACCGTGTTCTGCGCCCGGTAACCGAGATCGACACAACATTCAAACGTCGACTTTGGCAGGCCCGACAGCAACAGCATATCAGCACGGTTGGTGCTTTTATTGACGCCAGATACCAGCAGCCGTGTGGCGCGCTTTTGCGCAAGAAGTTGGGCTGCTGCGGCAATACGGTCTTCACCGCCGGTTAAGACAACGATGCCATCACCTGAAACGTTAGTGATGGATTGTGATCCGCGTGTTGAAATGATGCCAAAAATCACAAAACCAAAAACCAACAGGCTAGCCAGGACGGCTAGAGATGTGGTGAAGATGCGTGTCAACTTTGTCATCGCTCTTGTGAGCCTTGACCCTATGAAACCCGTTGGTGGTAGTTGCGCCGGGCGAACGACGCTCCTTACAATAATCGATATTATTGCTTTTGCGAGGCGCGAATTTGCACCGACCCCATATTCTATTGTTCAGAACTAAAAATTTATGAGCGGTCAACGGTGCCTGAATTTGGTTAATCGCGCGAATTCAGAATGCCATAGACGCCAAAGCGGGAGGTCAGCATGCACAGGGCTGCGACCACAATAATGACCAGCCCAAGGAATGCGTAGCCCATCAAATCAAGGGAACCGGAGCCGATAAAACGATTCAGCTCAACTGTTGTTAGCGACCCGCCGCCAAGAAGTTCCGTTGCTATTGGCAAAAGCAAGAAAACCACCATAGCGCAAACAGCACCGATGATGCCGGCACGAATGCCAAGGCGTAGGAAATTCTTTTCAAACTCACGGGCAATAAATCGATCCGTTGCGCCAACAAAGTGCAACACTTCAACAATTTCGCGATTAGACGTCATGGCAGAACGCGTTGCGGTGACAATGATCAAGATCGTGGCAATGCCGACGAGACTCAAAATCGCAATACCGCCAAGTGCGAAGGAGCGCGTCACGGTACGAATTTGCTTTTGCCACTGGCGGTGGTCATCAAGTGTCACACCGGTGAATTGCTTTGAAAGTGTACTGCGGATGGAGTCGAGATTGGGTGTTGCGCCGCGGTCAAGCTCAATAGCAATCAGCCGCGGTACTGGTAGATCGCCAATACCTTCAATACTGCCAAGCCACGGTTGTAGCAGTTTTGATGATTCCGCACTGCTCAGGATATCGACGTCTGCGATGCCGGGTTGGCTTTGTAGTAGATCAGCGACGCGTTGCACCACTTTGCTGGTATCCTGCCCTTCTTTAGCGTCAACCTGGACAGTGATCTCACTTGCAACGTCACGCATCCATGCGTCCGCAGATTGGTTGATCATGTACACCGCGCCAGCCGTCAGGCAGGCAAGAAAGCACATAATAGAAATAACCAGCGTCAGGGAGCGACCGGTGACGGCGCCTGATGGGACAATCGGCGCATGGGTTTGTTCGCGTATGCTTTTTTTGCTGCGTGCGGGTGCACGCATATCGACACTGCGCGGTGTCGCTTCTAGCGTTGGCCTCTGTGTGGTTTCGTACATGGGCTCTTTATACTGAGGACCGGCATGGGATGCACCTGTTGGCCCGGTGCGCTCAGATGGCGCGGTCCGTTCAAAATCGCTCGCACCGCGAGTCGTTGGCGCCCGGTGTCCACCCTGAGGTCGGCCGGTGGTGTGCGGCCCGGCACCAGATTTGTCATACAATCTTGACATGGCTCTCGTGCAGTTCCAGGCGCGGCGCTTTAAATTGACGCATCAGTTGGTGGTCATGTGTGGCGATTAAAACAGACGTACCCAGCCGATTAAGCTCTATAAAAAGCCGCAGCAGGCGACGTGCCATTTGTGGGTCGACATTGCCGGTTGGCTCATCAGCAAGCAACAGCTCAGGCTTACCAATCACGGCACGAGCAATGGCCGCGCGTTGTTTTTCACCACCTGAAAGAACGGATGGATAGGCGTGCATGCGATCGCCAAGTCCAACCCACTGCAAAAGATCAGTGACGTCTTCTTGGTAATCGGCAACACGCTTTCCGGTCACCCGCAGGGGAAGTGAGATATTTTCCCACGTTGTCAAATGGTCAAGCAGGCGAAAATCTTGAAATACAATACCGATGCGGCGGCGCAATTGCGCCCGCTTGGAGGTCGATATGCGGCTGACATCTTGACCAAACAGCTCAATGCGTCCGCGCGTTGGTCTGAGCGACATAAACAATAGTCGCAGAAGTGATGTCTTGCCGGCACCCGAGGGCCCGGTGAGAAAGTGGAACGAACCCGGACGCAGGTGAAAATTGACATCGGTTAAGACGTCACTGCCCTGTTCATACATCAAAGCAAGATTGCTTAATCTTATCACGTTGTTGTGCCCGCCACTTCAGCTTGGAACGCCAGATTTGCCTGTCATGGCATTCCCCTTCCACTGGATCAATCGTTTAGGAATGTGGCACTGCCATGTGCACAGTTTATTTTGCCGCCGGTTGCTTGCACTTTTACGGCTTGCCAAGCATTGTGCCGGCCCTGAGGTGTCCCGTTTCTGGTCCGTCATGGGGTGGCCATTAGTATACGCTGAGGCGAGACTAAAGTCTGGCCTGACGGCCTCAGATCGCAGCCACAGGCGGCAGGATGACATTACAATCACAACAAACCGATGATCAGATGGCAGACACTTCGAACTCTGAGGCCCTGCGTGTCTTGTTTAGCCAAGCAGAGATCGCACAAAGACTTGATAAACTTGCGCGAGAAATTGCAGCTCTTGAACCAGACCAGCTGCTTGTTGTTGCCATTTTGAAAGGCAGCTTTGTGTTCGCCGCTGACTTGATCCGCGCGCTGCATCACTCTGGCTTGGACCCGCAGGTCGATTTTCTAACATTGTCCAGCTATCGGCAAAGCAAAGTCTCGTCTGGTACGGTTGAGATCCTGCGAGATCTGGATTTGGCCGTCGACGGGCGTACGGTTTTGATTGTTGATGATGTTCTGGATTCTGGGCGCACGTTGGGCTTTGCCAAAGACCTGTTGTCAGCGCGCGGCGCGGCGCGCGTAATGACCTGTGTATTGATTGACAAAAAGGCACCACGCGCGGTCGACGTTACGGCAGACTTTCGGGCATTTGATTGCGGCGCGGAATTTGTCGTTGGGTATGGTATGGACGTGGCGCATTGCTATCGAGAATTACCCTTTGTTGCGGTTTTAGAGGATGAGACATAGCGAGGCGTCTTCGGCGATGCGGCCCAGACCTTCGATAACAGTAGGATAGGCATGCAGGCTTTTGGCGCACGCCACCCTCTAATGCAATCTTGGAGGCCCTAAGCATGGCGCACATTTTGGTTGCCGATGATGACACAACTCTGCGGGATTTGGTGCAACGCGCTTTAGAAAGCGATGGGCATGCCATTGACGTCGTAGGTGACGGCAGTGCGGCGCTCGGGCACATTCAATCTGGCGCCGCGATAGACGTTCTGGTTGCTGACATCGATATGCCAGTGATTGACGGGATTTCGCTGGCCAAGCAGGCCCTGGCTGTGGTGCCAGCGCTGAGAATTTTGATGATATCGGGCATGACTGAACGGTTGGAGGCGGCAAAGGACATTCCAGCCCAAAAGCTCGCGGTTCTGCAAAAGCCATTTACGCTGGAAGCCGTTCGTGCAGAGGTTAAAGCTCT
>JAHZKN010000048.1 GCA_022600335.1 Alphaproteobacteria bacterium | reverse complement strand
AGTACACGCCACCTGTCAATTCGCGCACAATCACTATGTCGAGACCCTCAACAAGATCGCGCTTTAAAGACGAGGCATCGGCAAGTGCTGGGTAGCAGATGGCAGGACGCAGATTTGCAAACAACCCGAGATCCTTGCGCAACCGCAAGAGACCGGCTTCGGGGCGAACTTCATACGCCACTTTGTCCCACTTTGAGCCGCCAACCGCGCCAAAAATCACAGCATCCGCTTTGAGTGCTTTAGCAAGTGCAGCCTCCGTCAGAGGCACGCCGTGGGCATCAATTGCAGCACCTCCCACCAGATCCGATTCTGTCTCAAACACGACGCTGCCGGACACTTTGTTGAAAGCGGCAATGATATTCGCCACTTCTTGCATTGTCTCAACGCCAATGCCGTCACCGGGCAACAGTAGAAGCTGATGGGTTGTCATGGGATTCTCGCGAGTCTTCGGATGGGTGTTGTGAGTGTTGGAATGCAGGGAGCAACGGGAAACTTGTCTGTAGAGTTGCAGGTGAGGGTTGCTAACCCATGCCGTCATCACGGCCTTTGGAATCAACGAGTTCTTTGCGGTCGGTCGCGCGGCCATCCTTATTGAGGTCATAAATAATCGGCGCGGCGGTTGCGACTTCGCGCGTCAGGATCTCTTCACCACTTAGACTTTCCAGATACATGATAAGTGCGCGTAGGGAGTTGCCATGGGCAGCGACAATGACCCTGCGGCCAGCTTGGAGTTCGGGCCAAATATGATTTTGGTAGAATGGAATAACACGGCCAGCACAATCGAGCAGGCTCTCGCCGCCAGGTGGTGCGATGTCATAGCTGCGCCGCCACTGCATGACTTGATCGCCGCCAAATTTTTCCATCGCTTCGTTCTTATTTAGGCCAGACAGCTCTCCGTAGTCGCGCTCATTGAGGTCCGCATCTTTGCGGATCTCAATTTCGGCGTGCTCAATTTCTGCAAGGATGATGTCGAGCGTGTGCTGAGCGCGGCGTAGCAGGCTGGTAAACGCGAGATCAAAGATCATGCCTCGGTCCTTCAACACGCGGCCTGCCCATCGTGCCTCAATAACGCCCTTGTCGGTCAGGTCTGGATCTCGCCAGCCTGTGAAAAGATTGCGTTGGTTCCACTCGCTTTGTCCATGACGAACCAGGACCAGGCTGTCTTTCATCGCTGTCATGTTGTGTCAAATTCGCTTTCGAGTAGACGATTACAACCCAAGCACATCTGCCATGGAAAATAGACCGGGGCCTTTGCCAAATCCCCATTGCGCAGCCTTGACAGCACCGCGGGCAAAGATAGCGCGATCTGATGCTTTGTGCATGACTTCAATGCGTTCGCCTTGTCCTGCAAAGATGACGGTGTGATCGCCGACAACATCACCACCGCGTAGGCTTGAAAAGCCAATATCGCCGGGCTTTCGTTCGCCGGTGTGACCCTCGCGGCTCTTAACTGCATGTGCATTGAGATCGATACCACGGCCTTCAGCTGCAGCTTTGCCGAGCATCAGCGCCGTCCCAGATGGTGCGTCAACCTTATGGCGGTGGTGCATCTCTACGACTTCAATGTCGAAGTCAGTATCGAGTGCGGCAGCGATTTTACGAGTCATCGCGACAGCTAGGTTAACGCCAAGGCTCATGTTTCCCGCTTTGATGATTGTTGCATGGCGACTGGCACGCGCGATGGCTTGTTCATCTTGATCAGAAAATCCGGTCGTACCAATGACATGAACGATGCGTCCGTTGGCAGCTAAAGCAGCAAAATCAACACTTGCAGCAGGCGTTGTGAAATCAAGGAGTGCGTCGACACTGGCAGCAAGGGTCAGTGGATCGTCGGTGAGGCGCACACCAAGCTGACCGAGGCCGGCCAATTCTCCAAGATCAGCACCAAGATCAGGCGCATTTGACGATTCCGTGCCGCCTGCGACGTGGCAGCCTGATGCGGCGTGGGCTGCGCGGATCAGTTCACGCCCCATACGGCCGGCAGCACCCAAGATACCAATTCGAAGTTCGCTCACGAAAAAAGCCTTCACAGCTCGATGGCCCCGATCAATGTGTCAGGCGGGCGAGCGGGCTGGGTTGAAATAAAGTGAAAAGCCCTGACAGCGCGGGGTATAGCAACGCTGCTGGCCACGGGGAAGTGCGACGCGATAGCCAACCGCCGTTATACCCCGGTTTGCGACCAACGGTCCGTCGGGTGTCAGGCGCTGGTTTTGGCTCGATCCAGGGCTTGCACGATCATTTGTTTTGCTTCGTCGACATCACCCCAGCGATCGATCTTGGCCCACTTGTTGGGCTCCAGGTCTTTGTAGTGCGCAAAAAAGTGCTTAATCTGAGATGATGTGATGTCAGGAAGATCCGCAACGGTGGTGATGTGATCATAGCGCTGGGTTAGTTTGCTGGTCGGCACAGCGACAATTTTTTCGTCGCCGCCGCCATCATCTTCCATAATCAAAACACCAACCGGCCGGCAGCTGATCACAGCACCTGGAATTAGCGCCCGCGTGTTGGAAACAAGCACATCAATGGGGTCGCCATCAGCAGACAGGGTGTGGGGTACAAAACCATAATTGCCGGGGTATCGCATGGGCGTGTAGAGAAAGCGGTCTACGACTAACGTTCCTGAGGCTTTATCAAGCTCATATTTGATCGGTTCGCCGCCAACCGGCACTTCAATGATGACGTTGATATCGTCTGGTGGATTGTTACCCGGAGAAATTGCTTCGATCCGCATAGTGGGTTCCTAGTTTAGTTCTGGGATTGCGACAGTGTCTTGCTGGGCATCAGATGCGCATCTTAGTCGCGGGATTGTCAGACTTTGGTGGTGACGCAATGGGCGGCAAAATGCAAGCCATGCTTAAGGATAGAGGTCTGGAAGTGGCAAGTTGGCAGTATCTTGCGCTAGGTCCATGAAAAGCCGATTTTTTGTAACCGCTGCCCACCAACAGAATCGCGTACTTCAGCAAAGGGCCGACCGCCACGACGCCAATAAAAATCTGTTGCACGTTGGTTGGCTGTCAGCGCCCATGTCACCAGTCCGCGATAGTTGCGTTTGTCCAAGCGGTGCCTGCAAGATTCGAACAGATACTCTCCAAAACCAAGGCCTTGATGCGACGGCAGAATATAAAGTTCGAACAACTCGCCGCGCTTGCAACCGCGCATCCGTGAAGCACCAAATGTTGCGTAGCCGACGACCGTATCATTGACTTCGAGCGTGGCAAGCCCATGGCGCGCATGTACGGCACGTCGCCACCACGCTGTGTCGCGATGATCAATCATCAATTCGAGATGTGTTCCTGGGATAATTCCGCGATAGGTTTGCCGCCATGCATCAGAGAACACCTGGGCGAGAACCTCAGCATCTGAGATCCGCCCCTTTCGAACGCGGGCATTGACCGTTGAACTCAACATCGCAAAGTCATTATAAGCGCGAAATGAGTGGCCTTGATAGTGCTGAGTTTTAGCTAATGGATGGCTGACGTCGTATCAAAGGGTGTGACCAAGCCATGGCCACGCTCTTAGCACTCTTGAAATTGCACAAAAAAACACCCGGGATCGTGACGACCCCCGGTGTTTTGTATTCTGTCTGAAAGCTTGCTGCACCTTAAATTGGTGCGTTTCAGCTTTGAATTAGTTGGCGTTTTTGACCTGCTCAAACGTCTTTGTGGTCACCGCATTGACGGTTTCAAAGGTCTGCTGAGCAACCTTTGTTGACAGCTCAAAGAGTTCTTTGGTCTGTGCACCAGCAACGGCCATCTGCTGCTGCAGGAAGCTCGACTGAAGGCGGGCAACTTCTGGCAGTGTTTTCGCACGTGCAACAGCCTGGGCGGCATCGAAAGCAGCTTCGGCATTCAGCTCTGTGTTGCGAAGAACTTTTTCGCCAATTGTCTTAGCACCATCAGCAGCAACATTTACCAGCTGCTCAAAAGCTTTGGCGTTGTCTTTCGTGGCGTTTGAAACTTTGTCAAAAGCGTCGCGAGATTTTTCAACGGCGTCTTCTGCCATTGCCTGTACATTTTCAGGAATACGGGCATCTTTGGTGGCTTCGAAGAATTCTTGGGTCTGGCGGGTGAATTGATCGGTCATGACAGCATTTCCTTTTTGACTGGACTGGTTAACCAGGAGTCGGGCTAAAATTTGCGTCGCAACCGCAAGTGATTGCGAATGACAGGAATGTAACATATTTTTTGTGCATTGCAACAATTATTTTTGCGATGCACTATATTGCTATGAAAACAATGAGTTAGGCCAGTTTTTTCATTATACCGCCAGGGAGCAAAGAGTCGAATTGCGGCACTGCGGTTAGACGCCGAGCAGATCATCAAAAGCGGCGCGATAGCCAAGCGCACTCGGGTCAAACAACACATCACTGGGTCGCAATGGCCTCGCCAGCGCCAAACCCTCCAAAGAGCGACAGCGCGACAAGGCGACATAAGCCTGACCGTGAGCAAAAGTACCGCGGCCGAGGTCAATGTAGACTTTATCGAGGGTCAAGCCCTGGGCCTTATGAATGGTCAGCGCCCAAGCTAATCGCAGCGGCAGCTGGCGAAAGGTGCCAGCGACGGTCTCGACGACCTTTTCTTTACTTTGATCATAAGCATAGCGGCGCTGTTCCCAATCAACGGGTTCGACTTCGTGCTCCCTGCCGCCGATTTCCACGAACACCCGTGTGTCTTCGATGCGCGATACGCGCGCGATGGTGCCATTGACCCAACGTTTGTCGGGGTCATTGCGCAGCAGAATCACCTTTGCGCCGGGTTTGAGCACCAGCGTTGCATCGGTTGGTTGTGCGGAGGTGGCATAGTCACCGCTGATGCCGGCTTCGAAGGCCTGTGCTTTGCCAGGCAAGGCTTCGAGATAGGCCAGATTGATACGCTTTGCTGCGGCATTGGTTGGCGTCAAAATGACGTAGGCTTCGCCTTCGCTCAATGTGCGGATTGGTGAAACGCATTGGTTGAGGGTGTCCAGTTCGTCACCAGAGATATCGCCATCGCGCAGGCGATTGAGGATCGCAATCAGGGTTTCGTCGCTTTGGCGGAAAATATGACTGAGTTCCAAGCGCTGGGTGCCAACGCCATCACCAAGTGCACTATGCGAGAAAAAGAACGGCCCGCCGTGCGTGTTTTCCAGATGCGCAGCGACCTCGGCTTCCTGGATCACAGGTGGCAATTGATGCAGATCGCCAAACATAGCAAGCCGCACGCCGCCAAACGGTTCGTGAGGCCGACCGCGATTGATTCTGAGTGAGCGGTCTATCCCAGCCATAAGATCAGAGCGCACCATCGACACTTCGTCTATCACCAGCAGTTTGATCTTGCGCATCACGCGTCCATTGCGCGAGCGGCGAATGTCCTGTTCGTGAATGAGCCGCGGCGGTAAGGAAAAAAACGAATGAATGGTTTGCCCACCGACGTGCACGGCTGCCAAACCCGTCGGCGCGACAATCACTTTCTCGTCCGGCAACATTTCGCACAGCGCTCGCAGCAATGTGGATTTACCGGTGCCGGCACGGCCGGTGACAAACAGATGGCCGTCATCAGCGCTTAAGAATTGTAAGGCCGCGTCGTATTCGGGCGTCGACGTAATGTGTGATGGCCACGCAGGCAGCAGGTCGCCTGTGTCCGGCGCTGCTGCCTCAGCCCTATCTGTCGGTGGTGTCACGTCGTGTTCCTCACCCGCGAAACCCAGTGCATAGCAGCTGGTTCAATGCGCGGGGAAGTCTACCGCCATGTTGTGAACAGGTGGATTTGCACGGGATGGTGGGATTGAGGACTGACCGAATGCTTGCATAAAAGCGGCCTCTAACCGTTGTGGTGTATCAGCCACCGCGTCTCGGCCGATCTTGTGTCCTGAACCGCTCAACTTTTATCTATTCCCCAAATCGGGTCTTCATGTCTGTCGGCTAGGATGAAGTTGAAATTCATTGATCCTAGATTTTATGCAGCACCAAGAGACGGTTTTCAGATGGCGGTTTCCCGAAACGGAACACTCGGTAAGGACTTGTTTGACGCTGGTGCGGAGGCGGAAGCGTTCGACGGTGGCTATGAATACGACACCGTTTCTTATCTAACAGCAGCTGAAGGCGTGACCATTGATCAAGTCAATGGTGCAAACAACACAGGCAATGCAGCTGGAGACACATATGTCTCCATCGAACGCTTTTTTCTGTCCACACATGACGATTTTTACTTTGGATCAGATAGCAACGATGCCGTGAACGGTGGCACCGGCAACGACACGATTTCTGGTGGCAACGGTAACGACACACTCACCGGACATTCCGGCGATGACACCTTGCTCGGCGAAGACGGCAATGATGGCATGTTCGGCGGCGGCGGCAACGATGTGCTAACCGGCGGTGCCGGTGATGATCGTCTCTATGGTGATAGTGATGATGATGTGTTGGCTGGTGGGCTGGGCGTCGACATCGTCAATGGCGGAACCGGCAACGATGTCATTATTTACACTTTTGGTGATGGCGCAGACGTTCTGACAGGAGACGTCGGGGACGATACGCTGGTTTATTCTTTGACGTCAGCAAACTTCAATCAAGCAATCGAAGATGACTTGCGTGGCCTGCAAGCACATTTGGAAAGCCGGTTGGCGGGTGTTGGAGGCGACGCAGCTGCCCTCGCCGTCCTTGCTGCGGGTGAGACAACCGAATTTGTGAATTTAGGCATTTCAATCTCAACCATCGAGAATGTGACCGTTGAATTCGATGGTGTGCAGACGGACCTTGCCGCATTCATTGATGGACTCGCCCCCCAACCGATGGTGTTGGTTGATGAGCCGGGCGACCACAATTTAGTTGGCGGCGACGCCGATGACACGATTGTCGCTGGTGGAGGAAATGACAGCTACGATGGCGGCGCGGGCTATGACACGCTGGATATGTCCGAGGCCGGCCGTGCTGTGGTTGATCTCAATGCGGGAACCGCAAGCGGGCTTGGCACAGACACTGTTTCAAACATTGAAGCTGTGATTGGCTCTGCCGGCAATGATGTTTTGCGTGGCAGTACGGGTGACAATACGGTTGTTGGTGGTGTTGGCAACGATCGCATCGATGGCCGTGGCGGTGATGATCATCTCGATGGTGGAGATGGACGCGATCGTCTTAACGGTGGCAGTGGCAACGATGTTCTGTCTGATGGCGCCGGTAATGATCGGGTCAACGGTGGCAACGGGAATGATGTGGTTATAGCAGGGGCAGGACGCGATAATTTCAATGGTGGCAGAGGTTTCGACACCATTGACTATTCAAATGCTGCGACGGCACTGGTCATCAATGTCGGGGGACGCACCGTTACCGGTGATGGCAATGACCGGATCCGAGGATTCGAAGAGGTCATTGGCTCCGGCTTTGATGACACAATTTTGGGAAGCGATAGCGGCGGCGAGCAGCTGAACGGTGGCGCTGGCGATGATGTCATCCGTAGCCTTAGAGGTTCGGACATCCTGACCGGCGGTATAGGCGCTGATACGTTTACGTTTGAGACCCGAGATGTTGTCCGAGGCCGCCGAGAGTATGGGTTTGATGAAATCACCGATTTCACAACGGAAGATCGTCTCGACTTTTCTGCATTCTTTGCCGCTGGCGTAGATGTCAATGCGGTTGTGCAGCTCACAGAAAACGGTTCGGGAACGATGGTTGAAGCGCAGATTGGCCGCGGCGGTTCGTTCGTCGACGTCGTGCAGCTCAACGATGTGCAGGGTCTCACGGTCAGTCAATTGTTCGATGATGGGATGCTGATCGTTTAAGGCCAGTTGATCTCAACTGATTCATCCGGTGGCATACAGTCTTTTAAGCAACCGAAGCAGCATCCAGGCTCCGCGAACGGCGTTTGCGTTCATGTGGGTCAAGCCACCGTTTGCGCAATCGAATGGATTGCGGCGTCACCTCGACGAGCTCATCGTCAGCAATATAGCTCATTGCTTGTTCAAGCGACAATTTGATTGGTGGTGTCAGTTGAATGGCATCATCTTTGCCCGACGCGCGCACATTGGTTAGCTTCTTACCTTTCAGCACATTGACTTCAAGATCGTT
>JAHZKN010000047.1 GCA_022600335.1 Alphaproteobacteria bacterium | reverse complement strand
CTCACCGGACTGGCAGAGTTGTTTTACCACTGGAATATCAAGACGCCATACTGGCTCGGGTTTGTCGTACAGCGGCCAGAAAGTCACTGCGTTCATCACCAGATGGGCTGGCATGCACAAAACTACTCGGACCTCCCAATCTGGGACATGCTATTTGGAACATTTCACAACCCACGGACGTTCGACCGTAGTTGTGGATTTGAGGGCAACAAGGAGCTTCAGCTCGGTGAAATGTTATTGGGCGAAGACATGCACATCAGCTCAGAGGAGCAGCCATGAGCAGGTTGCCTGAATGGCTGGCACCCGTTTTTCTCATTACACTCGGCTGCCTGCAAATGGCGGGCGACCTGCTTGAGTTGCCATTGCTCAAGGGATTTGCAGCAGCGACATCAGCCTCACCTGCTCCTAAAGTGTTTACTGCGCACAAGGGGTTTGAGACATACTC
The DNA here is from genome assembly GCA_022600335.1 of Alphaproteobacteria bacterium. Taxonomy (GTDB): domain Bacteria; phylum Pseudomonadota; class Alphaproteobacteria; order Rhizobiales; family Hyphomicrobiaceae; genus JAHZKN01. The sequence continues at coordinate 2,267 of JAHZKN010000047.1, read as the reverse complement.
ATCCTATTTCTATCTTGTTTGGACAGATGCGACTGGCGAGCTGCATGAACTGAAATTGACGCCTCAGAATTACGCAGGCGTCCGTGGCCCCTACAACCGGCGAAACGCTTATGGTGCCGCCCTTTCCTATGCACCGGTGCTGCAGTCTAGTCCCTACACCAAACCCATGCATGAGGCGGCGATGCACTACGTGTTTTGCGGGGACTCAACAATTCTGCGGGAGATTGGAGTCGACCGAACGACTGTGCGCGGTCCGATGCAATTTGAATTGCGGCCGAGGCAGAAACTACCCGCAGATCACACATGGAAATTAAGCTACACGGTGGCATGTGATGAGCAATAGCTGGACTGGGGGGCAATACAGCATCTTCCGGATGCTGTTTGGGTTCTACCTATTTGTGCACTTCGCCTATCTTGCATTTTGGGCACCTGATATTTTCTCCAATGCAGGCATGGTGCCCGACGCTGCTCTTAGCCCACTCCGCACAGCGTTCCCAAACATTCTATCGCTCATCGATGAGCCATGGTTCGTTTCCGGGTTGGCCGCCTTTGCAGCGGTTGCCGCATTGTTTTTTGCTGTCGGATCCGGGGACAGAATTGCAGCCGTTTTCATGTGGTTTGCGCTAGCGTGCTTCTTAGGTCGCAACCCGCTTATTACTAATCCAGCGATGCCCTACACAGGGTGGATGCTTTTGGCACATCTGTTCATACCAACGGCGCCTTACGGATCGCTCGCAGCGCGGGGACGGACAGATCCAGGCAATCGGTGGGAATTGCCAACGGGTGTCTTTCTTGCCGGCTGGGTCATCTTGGCGCTGACGTATAGCTACAGTGGCTATACGAAACTACTGAGCCCCTCATGGGTCGCGGGTGACAACATCGGCTACGTGCTGACCAACCCGCTCGCCCGAGATTGGTTCCTGCGTGATCTGTTTCTAGCTCTGCCGCCAATGTTCCTCAAACTTCTAACGTGGTTCATCCTCGCGATAGAGCTCCTATTCGCACCGCTAGCGCTAATAAGACGTCTCCGGCCGTGGCTCTGGTTCGGCATGCTGTTTGTCCAGTTTGGCTTCGCGTTCCTATTGCGCTTCCCAGACCTGACGATCGCGATGTTATTGTTCCATCTCTTCACCTTCAATCCGGATTGGCTTAAGGCGAAGAGCCTTGCAGGAACGCGTATATTCTTCGATGGAAACTGCGCGCTTTGCCATGGCACGATACGATTCTTGTTGGCAGAAGAGCACGATGCGGCGCTGCGGTTTGCACCGCTACAAGGCGGCCTGTTGGCGCAACAAATCGGTGAGGAGAAGGTGGTGGCCCTGGGCGACACGTTTGTGACCGTTACACCCAATGGCCGAATCCTGACAGAAAGCGATGGCATGATCCATTTGCTGGATCACCTCGGCGGGCTTTGGCGGATTGTCGCCTGGACGGTCCGCATCGTGCCGGCGTCACTGCGAAACAGACTGTATCACTTCATTGGTGATCGCCGTTACACGTGGTTCGGATCGAAAGATGACTTTTGCCCCGTCCTGCCACCCCATCTTCGCCAGAGAATTCTGCTGCCCGACCGGTAATGCAGGGCGCATGCGAACCGCTTCCGCCAGCACACTACGCAGCCCGCGTAACATCGGCTTGGCGGGCAAACTCAATCCATTTGCCAACCTTGTCGCGCTCTGGTGGTGGATTGGTTCTGAGAACGCGCTCACCCTGTGATGTCGCCGCAAAGCGTAAAATACCGGCCAGCACTTCTCCCAGGTCCGCCGTCGCAATCTCTTTTGCTGAGCGATAGTCAGCACCGACTGATAACTGCGCATGCGTACCGTGCAGCCACGGTACCGTGCACACTAAGCAACTATTCCTCAATACGAATCGTATACACCGGCCCCAAGTTCTAAAGGTACAACCGTGTTGGAGAGCGAAGATGATCACCACAATGATCGTGCTTGGCGTCGGATTGACGATGTTCATCATTGAACTTTTGGCACCAGGCCGGCAGTGGCCCAAGGTTGCATCCTGGTGGACGCGCGCCGTCGCGCTCAACGGCGTGCAGGCTGCCATGGTATTTATCGCCGGCGTTACCTGGGACCGCTGGCTGCAAGGTGTTTCGCTCTGGAACGCTGAAGCCTATTTCGGGACGAACGGCGGCGCCATATTCGGCTACCTCACAATCACGTTTATCTACTATTGGTGGCACCGCGCTCGGCATGAAGTGCCAATTCTATGGCGCTGGTTTCATCAAGTGCATCACAGTCCGCAACGCCTAG
>JAHZKN010000046.1 GCA_022600335.1 Alphaproteobacteria bacterium | reverse complement strand
GTGCAACGCCGCTTCGCACGAGTCCATAAGGGGTTGGCAGTCGCTCGATCATGTTGACACGAACGTCGCGCCCTGAGCGAAGAAGTGCTTCGGCGGCATAAAACCCACTTGGGCCACTACCGACAATTGCAACATGAAGCGGTTGTTGGACCGTTCCTTGATCAGCCATGACACGTTTCTGTTGTTTGTCTGCTAGAATCCGAGTGCGGCACGGCGGGCTTCTGCCGTCGGCATAGGATCTTGTTTTGCAACGATGACGGGGAGGGCTTTTGCGCGTTCTGCATTCATAGCGATCCACGGCTCTTTGTCGTCTGGCATGTCAACGACATCATAGATGGCTTTGACGGGGCATACTGGGATACAAGCACCACAATCCACACAGACATCCGGGTCAATATACAATCGCTCGTCATCAGCGTGGAAACACTCGACAGGGCAATGCGAAACGCAATCCGTGAAGCGACACGATTGGCAGTTGTCTGTTACGATATGAGGCATCACTGGGGTTCCTGACTTGATCCCAATCTAAGATAGACCGGTTAACTCGAAGTCGCAGAGCTGAGCGCTCTATCTTCGCCCAAGGCAGCATGAGCATCTTCAGCACGCTCGAAGATATGAGGCGCCAGGCCTCGCTTGCTTAAGGCGTCTTGCATTTTCATTCGCATAAAAGCACTTGTTGTATAGCGTGTTGTCGTTTCGTAATGGTGTTCCATCATGTACGTGATCATGTCTGCGTAGTCATCATAGAGATCTTCAGCGATCCTACAGCCGTCGTGATTAACAACAGAGCGAACCTTGCGACCAGCCTTCGTGCACGCATCGATAAGAACTTTCGTGAGGTCCTGTACATCGTCTTTTTTGCGCACGCTCCAGCCTTCGAGATTCAAGAACAAAATGTTGCGTTTCGGGTCATAGCTCACGCGGTCAGATAGTTTCCTGTTCAGGAGATCTGAAAGAAGATCCATGGGTTCGTCTTTGAATATGCGCGCTTTCATCAAAATAGGCTTGTTGATCACCGGCGCAAAATCCATGTGGGCAATTATATCGCGCTCAATATCAATGCCAGGTGCAACTTCAATGAGCTCCAGGCCTTCAGCTGTGAGCTGAAAAACACAACGCTCCGTCACATAAATAACTGGCTGGGACCGCTGCACCGCATAGGGACCGCTGAAGGTGTCTTCTTCCACTTTTTTGACGAACTTTCGATTCTTTCCCTCGTTGAGAATCTTTAGCTGTCCGTCGCGAACGTCAACTTTGAGGCCCCCGACTGTGAACGTACCGGCAAAGACCACTGCACGGGAATTTTGTGAAATATTGATAAAGCCGCCACCGCCGTTGAGGCGACCGCCAAAACAACTCGTATTCACACTACCGGTTTCGTCACACTCCGCCATACCAAGGCAGGTTAGATCCAAGCCGCCGCCATCATAGAAATCAAACATTTGGTTTTGATCCATGATACTGTGAGCGTTTGCAGATGACCCGAAGTTGGAACCACCAGCGAGAACACCGCCTACAGCGCCAGCCTCAGTGGTCAATGTGATGAAGGGCGTCACTTTTTCTTCATCTGCAACAGCCGCAACGCCGTCTGGTGCACCAACTCCCAAATTGATGACGCCGTTGGGCGGCAATTCAAATGCTGCGCGGCGCGCAATCACCTTGCGCTGGTCAAGTGGTTTTTTCTGCATGCTTCCGGCAGGTACTCGAATTTCTCCGGAAAGAGCCGGGTCATACAACACAGAATAGTTCATGCGATGCAGTTCCGGTGGGTCTGCGACAACCACACAATCGACCAAGATTCCAGGAACTTTAACGTCCTTGGGTGCCAGCGATCCGTGCTCAACAATTCTTTCGACTTGCGCAATGACCACACCACCATTGTTGTGTGCAGCCATCGCTTGGGCAAGATTGTCGAGGGTCAGCGCTTCTTTTTCGAACGTAATATTTCCGAACGGATCTGCGCTCGTGCCACGAATAAACGCAACATCGATTTTGGTTGCCTTGTAAAACAACCATTCTTCACCTTCGACATCCAGCAGTTTGACAATATCTTCAGTTGTAAACTCATTGACCTTGCCGCCACCTTTGCGTGGATCGACATAGGTGTTGAGCCCAACTTTTGAAAACAGTCCTGGTTGACCAGCTGCACACGCGCGATAAAGCTGAGAGATGACGCCTTGCGGCAGGTTATAGCCCAAAATTTTGTTAGCTTGCGCTGCTTCGGCGACTTTGGGCATGCGCCCGAAGTTACCGGCGATGACCCGCTTTAGCAGCCCCGGGTGGTGAAAACGGCCCGTGCCCAGGCCTTTACTGTCGCCTGCGCCTGCACACATGATCAAGGTAAGATCTTTAGGGGATCCCGTTTCTACAAATCGCCGCTCCAACTGGGCATGTAGGGCTTCGGGTATACAGCTTTGGACAAATCCTGTCGTCGTGACGACATCCCCGTCGCTAATGAGCGCAATGGCTTCATCGGCGGTTGTGACTTTATCTTTCATAACGCAGCTGTTCTCCAGCAGTTCGTAAGGTTTGATGCTTTGCAGCCCGGTGCACGTGAGTAACCGATTTACCGCACTCCGTGGCCGATAAGCGCCATAGTATCGACCTTGG
>JAHZKN010000045.1 GCA_022600335.1 Alphaproteobacteria bacterium | reverse complement strand
TTGCCGTCAATTTTGACGGTGACTTCGAGAACCTCAACGTCGTTTGGAAGGCGTGGTCCTCGCGGATGAATCGCTGGGCGTGATAGAGCCGGTGCGATCTTCGACACGGAGCCTGAAAAGTCCTTGCCGGGAAAGCTTGTGGAGCGAACAAAAGCCTTTTGCCCAAGTTTGATCTTTGCAATATCGCTGGCATCAACTTCAGCCTTAACCGTCAAATTGCTCATGTCGCCAACGATGATCAATGCAAGTTCGGGGCGTGGGGCAACAACTTCACCCGGGTTTGTGTTGACCTGCAAGATTGTGCCCGAGATGGGCGCGCGGACGCGCGTTTTGTCGAGCAGTGCTTCCGCCATGCGCACATCAGCACGTGCCTTATTGAAGGCGGATTCTGCATTGCTTGGTGCTGGAAGATTGGCCTTTGATTGCGCTTTAACATAAGCGATACGTTCGCGTTCTAGGCGATTATTAGCATCTCGCAACCTCTGCCTTGCATTGGAAAGCGCCTGCGCACTGCCAGTGCCACGACGTTTTGCGGCGAGCGCATAGTCAAGTTCGATCCGCGCACCTGTTACGGCACGTTCAGCTGAATAAAGTGCGTCCTCGGCCTTGCGAAGGTCTTCGCGCCCAGATGGCAATTGGCTCTCGCGGACATCGCGACTGGCTTCGGCGGCGACTTCTGCAGCGGCCAATCTGGCGCGGGCATCTGCATCATCAAGGCGGACAACCAATTCACCTTTTTCAACTTTATCCTTCACTTTGACCAAGACTTCTTCGACCCGGCCTAGGAGGCCTGTGCCGATGCGGATTTCACCAGACTCAGGTTCGACGCGTCCGGGTGCTGCAACGGCCCAGTCGACTGTTGCGTTGGCGACTTCTTCTTCGGCATTTTTATCGCCATCAAAGTACTCACGGCTGGCGAAAAAGCCGCCGACGCCAACGAGCGCTAGAAGGATGAGGGTAGCGAGATTCTTAAGCATGGCGGGTCAAATTCCCTTGTTTAGTGTGTCGGTGAGGCAGCGTTTTTGTCGGGCCGCTCGTCGGAGGAGATGATGCCGTCTTCAATCTTGATGATGCGGTCGGCATATTTCAGGGTTCGGTGGTCATGTGTCACGGCTAACACTGCGCGTGTTGGATCTTTGGAGACCTTGGCCAAGAGCTCCATAACGGCTCGACCGTTTTCACTGTCGAGTGCAGCTGTTGGCTCGTCTGCCAAAATGACAGCAGGCGCGCCAGCAAGCGATCGTGCGATGGCAACGCGTTGTTTTTCACCACCAGAAAGTTTTGATGGATAGGTGTCAATGCGATGCGAAAGACCCACCTCCTCAAGAGAGGTGCGCGCAGAAGCTCTTGGGTCCGGAAGTGGTTTGCCTCGGACATCCAATGCGATCAGGACGTTTTCGTGAGCCGTCATTGTTGGGAATAAATTGTATTGTTGGAACACAAAGCCAATGTTGCGGCGTCTCAGATCAGCAAGACCTTCAGCATCAAGCCCTACGGCTTCTTCACTTGCGATACTTAAGCTGCCAGCCGTTGCTGAAAGGATGCAACCAAGGATCGACAAAAGCGTTGTTTTTCCGGAACCAGATGGTCCCATCAGCAAGGTAAGCTCACCCGGCAAAAGGTTCACATCGACACCTTTAAGGACGGTGATCTCACCGGCGCCGGTGCCAAATACCTTGGTGATGCCCTGCGCTTCCAGGAGCGGCTTTCGGCCGCCTGATGCGCTTAGTGGTTGGGCCATGTATTTTTCTCCTAAATTCTCAACGCGATGTGTGAGTCAATGAGTTACCCGTTACCCACTAAAAACGCCGGCGGGATCAATGCGGGTCACTTTGAAGATGGCAGAGATGGCAGCGAGGACACACATGCCAATGGTCAGCAGAAACAGGCCAATGGCTAGTTTCGGCGTCATAACGATGGTTAACGTTGTGTCCTTGGTGATGCTAATTAAGCCCATACTGAGCGAGAAACCGAGCGCGTAACCAATGAGCGCACTCAAAATAGCCTGAACCAGAATCACAATGTGAATGTAACTGGCAGACGCACCCAGTGCGCGCAGCGTTGCAAACTCAGCTAAGTGGTCCTTGGTGCTGGCGTAGAGCGTTTGTGCGACAATCACGATGCCAACAATAATGCCAAGTGCGGCACCAGCAATCAAAGCAGCGCCGGCGCCGGTGTTAAACAGCCAGTAATTGACGCTGCGATCGCGAAACTCATCCTGCGTTAAAACCTCAGTATTGGGCAAACGCTTGCTCAGCGCATCCCGGACGGTTTCAATTTCATCTTTATTTTTGACGGACACCAACTGATACGTCGCTTGGTTTGCTGAGGCTCCGGACAATCTGCGCGCGCGATCGATCGGTGTGAATGCCAATGGCAGTGTCGTGAAGGAGCGGATACCCTTGGTGACAGCGCCAACTTTTATCCGCTGGTGATTGATTTCTGCAGCCGATCCCATGCCTTCAATGCCGAGGTCTTTGAAATAGGATCGATCAATAGCAACCGTGTTCGGTGTTGCGAGTGTATCAATGCTGCCTTCATCAAGATTCCATGGCTTGAGGCCGCCGTTTTTCCAATCCAATCCCACAAGGATAAATGCTTTTTTGCCGCCTTCCGGCTTTCGCCATTTGGCGAAGCTAACAATCATTTCCTCGACGGTATCAACGCCGGGTGTAGAAAGAGCGACATACTTTTCGTGTCCGGTGAGCAGCGCTGGATCATCAAAACTTTTTGTCCCAAGCGGCACCACCCATAAATCAGACGGTGCTTTGTCAAGAACGGCTGCAATTTTCTGTTCAGAGCCGAGGTAAAGGCCACATTGTACGGCAACCAGCAGTACGGAAAACACGATCCCAACCAAAGTAACAAGTAGGCTCAGACGGTCATGGAACAAGTTCCGATACGCTATGCGTGGGGCCATCTTGATGATCTTGCCACCTTGGGCACCGGCAGTTGCTTGCGAAGCCATTGCTTCCTCTTAATGTTGGGACGTTGCTGTCCAGGGTCCGATTGGGCCCGCGAGCGGGACCTATAGTTTGTTCAATTTCGCTTCCAGGCACAACCCGGATAGCGCATTTAACTCGTGTAACGGCTAACAACCGACAGAGATGGTCAAACCGACGGCGGGGATATATCGCTTGCAGGTCTCCTCCGGCGTTGTGAGCGGCGTAGAAGCCGCACTGGTGGTAGCTTTGGCGGTGTAAGATGGTGTCTCAACACCATTCGCGGTGGGAGCTGGGCCGGCCGGCGGGATGTTTTGGGCCTCTTCTCGGGGCATAGCTTTATCAGCCTGTACATTTTTTGCTTCAGTGTTTGCCGATTGGGGCAAGGAAGGTGACGATGCGGAGACGTCTTGCTGTGTCAAGACTGCTGACGTTGATGGGGCAACACGAACACCTGTCGGCTCCTGAGGACCGGCCGCCTGTGCAATCTCGTTTGTTAATTTCTTTTTTGTCCGGGCGGATGCGGCCATTTTCTTAGCGCGTTTTTTTGCAGCCTTTTCTTTGGCATGGG
>JAHZKN010000044.1 GCA_022600335.1 Alphaproteobacteria bacterium | reverse complement strand
TAACTTGCTGCGCAGCGTTTCATAGGCCAATTGTGGTCCGATAATTTCGCGGGCCAGCGCTTTGCCAGTCAGCCGGCGAAGATTGCGGTGTGCTTCGCTGTGATTAGCCAGTTCAAATCGTGGGTCTGCCACGAGTTGCAACGTGCGGTTCGGGTGAGAGCGCATCCATCGGCCACCGGAAAATACAGTTGCAGCAATGTTTTCCTGGCGCAGATAGTCAAAGATTGCGCCATCGTAGCCTGCAACCTCTCCGCGTTGCTCACAGAGATCGAGCGTGAGCGCGATCCATTTTTTACCCTTGGGTAGCGTGACGCGGCGAACTGCACCGTAGCTATCCGCCGGCAAAGGTTCGACGGGTGCGAGATCTATCTCAGACACTGGCTGATGAGGTGATCGTGAAGAGTGTTTTGGACGTCTCTCGCTGGGCTTACTTGTAAGCTCGTCTTTACTCCAGCACGCGTCGAGTAGGGAAGTGTCAGCCGCTGCTCGCGTGACCGCGCCGAATACGATTGTCACCGTGCTAACAAGGATGACAACAGCGTACCGCACGACACATCGACTCCCTCGCTGTTACTGCCCTTTAAAAACAGCCCTCCGCTTTCCTAGGAAAGCGGCTCGACCCTCAGCATAGTCCTGACTCTCGAAACAGCGTTGGATGGCTGCGTCCAATTTGTAAAGGTCCGGATTTTCCGGATGGTGAACAAGTTCATTGATCACAACCTTGCTGGCAGCAACGGAAAGGGGGGCGTTTTCTGCAATGGTCTCTGCAAGTTGGCGCGTCACAGAGAGCAACGAGCCCGGGGCTGTCACGCGATTGACGAGACCCATTTGGTACGCCTCGTCAGCCTTTATGCGCCGACCGGTGAACAATATCTCCTTAACGTTGGCTGGAGACGTGAGTGCCAGCAAAGGTGTGACCCAGCGCGGGTTATAACCGATCCCAAGTTTAGCTGCCGGTATGGCATACTGCGAGTTATTGTCTGCCAGTCGAAGGTCGCAGCACGCGGCAAGGCCCAAGCCCCCGCCCAAGCAGAAGCCATGAATCATCGCAAGTGTTGGCTTGACCGTCTGCGAGAGCGCCATGAATGCCTTGTGATTGAGCAGATCATAATCTTTGACATTGTCTCCGCTGCGCGCAGTTTCAAATTCTGAAATATCGGCACCTGCACAAAAGGCACGCTCACCTGCGCCACGCACGATAATCACGCGTACGTCTGAATTTGTGTCAGCGGCTTGCAACAGTTCAGGAAGCGTCTGCCACATTGCTGCCGTTAGTGCGTTCATACGCTCGGGATTGCGGATCTCAAGCCATGCCAGGGCGCCGTCTAGGCGCAATTCAATATTTGGGGCTTGGCTCATATGGTTTACTTCCAATACGAAAGGTATGCACGTATGATGGTGGCTATGTGCTATATCAACAAACGTTGTTGGCTGGTCAATGCTCGACGATGAGCGGGCGCTGTCTGTTGCGGCTAAAAGTCAACTCAGCACTGACTTTTGACCAGCCCGTCGACCGGAATTTAGACCATGAGAAGTTTTCGTTGACGGACGTTGGCAGTGTCGATACGCCTGGCTCTCAAAGGCGTCGCAGTCAGCGGCCAACAGCCAAAATTCTGGCAGTATGAGCGATGAACAAAATCGATACAGCAAGTGTGAAATCTGCCCCTCCAAGCAGTGCAGCCCGGCTCCCGACAGATGAGTGCCAGGATGCTGAGATTGTCGCCGATGTTGAGGGGATCTGGAAGCGGATGCGGCAAGAAGCCGGTGATGCAATCCAAGGCGAACCTGTGCTGAAACAATTCATCACAGAAACGGTCTTGGACCATCCAACACTCACCGAGGCGATTATCTTTCGTATCGCACAGCGCTTGCGTCACGCTGATCTCACCCGCGATATCATTATTGAAACATTCAATGAAGTCGCAGGCCGTGATGCCAATCTGTTGCCACTCTTTGCAAAAGATTTACAGGCTGTGTTTGATCGCGATCCGGCATGCCAGCGCTACCTTGAGCCGATGCTCTATTTCAAAGGTTTCCACGCACTTGCTACGCATCGTTTTGCGCATGCGGTTTGGCAGTCGGGGCGCAAAGACTTTGCTTTCTACCTACAGAGTCAATCCTCAAAGATTTTCGCAGCCGATATTCATCCCGCCGCTCGCTTCGGCAGCGGGATTATGCTTGACCATGCCACTGGCCTAGTGGTCGGTGAAACTGCTGTGGTGGGTGACAATTGCTCAATCCTACACGCAGTCACCCTTGGGGGAAGTGGCAAAGCGACGGGCGATCGCCATCCAAAGATCGGCGCCGGTGTGATGATTGGCGCTGGTGCGAAAGTGCTCGGCAATATTCATGTCGGAAATTGCTGCCTGATCGCGTCGGGCAGCGTGGTGCTCAATGATGTGCCGCCGCAAAAGACAGTCGCAGGTGTGCCAGCCAAAATTGTTGGATCAATTGGCACCCAGGAACCAGCAACCACGATGGACCAACGCATCGGGCCGGATGACTATTCGTTGCTGTAAGATCTACGGCCCATCATATCCCATTCATTCCTGACCAAAGGACCGGAGGACGTTACCGTGAATAAGGAAGAAATCGCACGCGTGGAAGCGTATTTGCGCAAGACATTTGGAACGCCCAACCTAACCGTGCGCGCGCGCCCGAAAAAAGATGATTCCGCTGAGGTCTATATTGGTGACGACTTTACGGCCGTGTTGTTTCGTGAAGACGAGGACGGTGAAGTTTCATACCAATTCCAAATGGCAATTCTCGATTTTGATCTTGAAACCCTCTGATCTCACCACCATCCCGCACTCCAGAAAAGACTTTCTCCATGCCACTTTATGAATTTGAAGGAACTTCGGTCTCAACCCCCGAAAGTGGCCGCTTCTACGTGGCCCCGAACGCCTGCCTGATGGGTAACGTCATTTTGGAAGATGAAAGCAGTATTTGGTTTGGCACGGTGCTACGCGGAGATATCGAACCGATCCGCATTGGCAAAAGATCGAATGTCCAAGATGGCTGTGTGCTGCACACGGATGCCGGGTTTCCTTTGACCATTGAAGAGGGGTGCACCATTGGCCACATGGTTATGCTGCATGGCTGCACCATTGGCCGTCGCAGCCTGATTGGCATTGGCTCGATTGTTCTCAATGGTGCCAAAATTGGCGAGGAATGCCTGATCGGAGCCAACTCGCTCATAGCGGAGGGGAAACAAATTCCACCACGCTCGCTGGTCATGGGTTCACCAGGAAAAATCATCCGGCAATTGACAGATGAAGACGTTGCTCACTTTACGCAGGGCGCCGATCGTTATGTCAAAAACGGCGAGCGTTTTCGCGCTGGGCTAAAGCCACAACCCGGCAGCTAGGCGGGCGCCGGTTCAACAGCGATCCTGCCTGCAGTTGTCGAGATGCACGTGTGGCTAGTCGCGTACGCCGGCGAGAGATCCTGGCGAAGTTTGTGCAGGATCAAGAGACACCCAAACACGCGGATTGAGATAAGACTGGCGCATCACGTAGGTGTAGCCAGATGCATTCCACAGCCGCACATCATCGAACTTGTTGTCGAGTAGAAAGTCGCCATGCGCAGTGCGAGCCGTTAGGACGGCGTGACCATCACCTTTTTCATCGCGCACAACAGTTAGAAGTAGCGCACTCGCTGGCCACCCGCGCTGCATGAGGACTTTGCGCTTGAGCAGGGCGTAGTCTTCGCAGTCGCCACGGCGACCAGGAATGGTCCAATGCTCGCTCATGCCATAGATTTCTTCATCCGTTGCCGGTTGGATGGCACGATTGATTTTACGGTTGATCTCATCAAGCTGGCTAAGTCGGGCAGGGGAGGGTTTGAACCTGCGGTCTTCACCGCCGGCAGCAGCACACTCCTCCGGCTTGGCTTCGCAAAACCGCACATAACCATAAGGCGGTTGTACTGGGCCATAGACGCGCATGAACGGCGACTTGGAAGAAGAAATCAATGTGCTAGACGTCAGCGGATCAGCGACGCCCGTAGAGCTTCCCAACAGCCCCGCGACAATCAATGTATAGATCAAACGCATGTTACATACCCCGAACGTTTTTATGATCTTAGCCGCAAAGTCCCCAGATCCTGTGAAGTCGCCGCGTGACATTCGATGCAATTTTTTCCATAGCTGGTAAGGCGTTGTTTACCTGGGTTAATCGAAATAACGGCGCAAAGCTTCGGGTTCCTGGATGTCCAGGAACTGAAGGCCGATACCGTTTTCGAGATGACGAATGACCCGGCATCTGAGACT
>JAHZKN010000043.1 GCA_022600335.1 Alphaproteobacteria bacterium | reverse complement strand
TGTTGGACAGGAGCGCGCCAAGCGCTTGCTGTGTTGGGATACCGAACGCTCACGCCTGCTTGCCTGCTACGAACGCGCGCTCAGCTACGGCGAGCAAGCGCAGACCTCTGGCGTGGTCGTTAATTCCTAAACATGTTTGGGCTCTGTGTGGTTCAACCTGTTTGTTACTTCCAGCCTGCAGCCTGTGGACCATGCTTGGATAATTTTGCAAGGGGACGTTGGATCAATTCTCCAGCCATGCGTTTGAGTGGAGCGCCACTCAAATAAACTAGGCTACACGTGGTTTGGATCCACCGTGCATTGAGCGCTCGGTTCCATTTCTTACAGAATTCTGCCTCCATCGCATCAAACGACGTGTCCTTCTTGCCAGCGGAAAGGTGGGCAAGATGGAAATTGATCACGTGCGCTGTGTAGCCAGCCATGGCCGCCATCATGCAGATATCAGCACCATAGAAATGGAAGCCACTGAGGTCTTGCGAAAAACCAATGCGGGCATCGCGACGAACCACAATGAAGTTTTCATCGACGGCGCGCACTTCTTCAGGCAGCGCACCCACAGTTTGGTCCGCACCGTGTGGGTCAGTAATACGAAGGGCCAGTTGTCCTGGTGCTACACCGCCGGCATTTCCAGCAACCGCCCAGGTTGGGTGATGTTGTTCAAGATTATCAAGGCAAGCTTCAAGGGTTTCGCGCCCATCATCAAATAGGCGGACATCTTGGTGGCATAGAATGACAACATCACCGGTTGCTTGGTTGAGCAACTGGTTGAGGCCGCGGTAGGCGCAGATTTGATCCTGCCCCGTATTGTCAATGCACAAGAATTCAGACTCTGCGAATCCAAACTCTGCAAACGACTGCTTCATGGCGTCGTATTGCAGTGGGTCGGTCACAAGCGTTGCAATGGAGTAGGTGCGCCCACCTGTCCGAGGGGGAGACGCTGTGTGGTTTAGTTGCGACATGGGTTGACCTCAAGGTTAGACGCAGGAGAGGAACCACGCGGCACCACGGGGATCGGTGTTTGCGCGTCGCGTTCTGCTTGTGTGAGCGCCTGTTTGGCGTAGCCAAATTGCCAAACGTGGCGTGCGTCCCAAATCTCCTTCCAGACCTGGGATTTGGTGTTCCAGTCTGCACGGCGCAAAATGCGGCCAGCAAGGTTGAGACCCAGCCAGCGTGACAGGGGCCAACCCAGTAGAAGTTTTTGACCGGCGATATTCATGGGATACGGCCAGTGGCGATCGATCAACGTGGCTTGCGCCGACAAAAGCTTGATCATCTTGCCGGGATGGCTGGCTTCTGACGCGCCACCGTAATGCACAATCTCCGCGTCCGGCGTCATCAGCGGTTTGGCCCCGATCCGATGTGCTCTGAGGCACAAGTCCACCTCTTCGCCGTACATAAAGAAGATCGGATCAAAGCCGCCCAATGCAGTCCAGATCGTTCGCGGCATGAGAAAGAAACAACCAGAAATGATATCGACTTGGCGTACGCGATCGCGCGGCCAACGGCCAAATGTTTCACTGTTGAAGAATTCAGAGGCAGGAAACAAAGCACTCAAGCCGGTAATACGGCACAGCAAACTCCACGGTGACATCTGTCGCCAAACCGATGATGGATTGAGTGTACCGTCGGCAAATACCGTGCGTCCGCCCCAGATCAAAGCTTCTTTGTTGTTATCTGCAAACGCGACAAGCCGATCAATAGCTTGATCACGCACAAGGGTATCCGGATTGAGCAGCAACAGGTACCGGCCTAAGGCGTATTCAGCCGCGAGATTGTTGGCGCGTGCAAAGCCGATATTGTCATCAAGAGGGATAAACTTGGAAACTGCCGAATGATCTTTGAGAGCCTCGGCGGAGCCGTCTGTCGAGGCATTATCAACGACGATGACTTCGGCATTTACCTGTCGGGTTTGCTGTTGAATCGATTCCAGGGCGGCCTGGGTTAGATCCTTGGTGTTGTAGGACACCACGAGGATCGACACGTCGATATCAAGCTGGTCACAATCGCGCATCATGTCGGCTTTCGGCGTTGGCGGAGACTCAGTTGCTGCAAGCCTAGGCGACGACCGTTAACTCGACGTTAATCCTTTTTGCTCAGCGTCCATCCCAAAGAAACTGCGCATTTGCATCACACAAAGCCCAAAAACAACGGCATAGAGTGCCGATACAAGGATCAATGGCGGCATGACAAGCCCACGCGACGATCGCAGCTTTGATGGCATCATCTGTATAGGCGGCGAGGACTGGTGGTATCACAACCGCGGGCACTTTGATTTTCAAATTATGCGCCGGTTGTCGCGGCGTTGGCCGGTTCTGTTTGTCAATTCGCTTGGCGTTCGTATGCCAAGCCTAACAGAGGGGTCTCAGTTTGCTGCTCGCATGAGCCGCAAGATGAAAAGCTTGATGCGTGGCGTGGTGCGCGTTGAGAAGGGATTCTACGTTTACTCGCCGCTCTCTGTTCCAGGCCCAGTCGGCGCAACCCTGTCGGATTGGGCGCTGGCCCCACAAATCAAACTCGCTGCACGCCGTGCTGGAATACGTCGTCCGTTGCTCTGGGTGCATTGCCCGGCAGGTGCTGATTTGATTGGAAAGATCGAGAATGCTGGCGTTGTGATGCAGCGTACAGATCGCTTTGAGGCGTTTCCAGAAGGTGACCCAGAGCGGTTGAGTGGGCAGATCAAACAGATCAGGGACGCAGCCGATCTTGTTGTCTATTGCAACCAACACCTGGCAGACGAAGAACGAGACTTGGTTCGTCGCCAACTTGTAATCACTCATGGCGTTGATGCGGAGGCCTTTATCGCAGCCGGTTATGTAAAATCCGACGGCCCAACAGACGTTGCCCATATCGCACGTCCTCGCGTCGGCTTTGTAGGTGGTATCGATGCGCACACGTTTGACCCACAACTGTTTCTTGATGTTGTCCAACGTGTGCCCGAAGCTGAGTTTGTTATGGTTGGTGCGTGTTCCCTTCCTGAAGGGTGGTGCCCGCATGACAACGTACATTTTGTTGGGCGACGCACCTACGAATCGATTGCGCGTTACATGGCTGCGATGGATGTCTTGATCATGCCGTGGAACAACAGCGAATGGATCAAGGCGTGTAACCCTATCAAGCTCAAAGAGTATCTGGCCGTCGGCCGACCAGTGGTTACGACAGATTTTCCAGCATTAGCACCGTGGCGTGACGTCGTCCGCGTTGCAGAGGGCTCCGAAACATTTGCAGAGCAAATTTCCGCGGCCCTGCGCGAACCCTATGAGACAGAAGAGTTGGAGGCTCGTATCCAAGCTGAAACTTGGTCCCACAAAGCGTCGGATTTGGCCGACACGTTGTTTGACATGGGTTTTAGGTATGCGCCAACTTCAAACGAACTTGCCGATCGTGTGATGGAGACAGATGTCGCTGCACCGACGGCTGGCCCAATAACGCGCTGACTAGATTGCTGGCGCTGTACCATAGCCATATTCAACGGGATGAGACATCGGTGCGCGATGCTGCTGCTGCGCACTGCGCTTCTTTTTGCGGCGAGGACGTGGGTCGGCAAAGCATCCGGCAAGCCCGACAAAGAAGAAGAACGCTTGCGAGACATTCCAGAAATGGACCGTTGTGGCGATAAAGCAAAGCGCTATCAACGAGAACAGCCAACCTCGCGCAAGGTTTCTGACCAGGGCGCTTCGATTTTTGATGCCGCGGACATTGACTGCATAGACCAACGTCATCAGGGCGGTGATGAGAATGAGTACAGACGGGATTCCGGTGCGCATCGCTGTTACCAGCCAAAAGGAGTCGATCGTACCTGAGGCCATCCAATGCGGCCGTGCCCAGTCCGCAAGCCCAATACCAATCAACGGGTGAGCGAGGACATTTTGAAACCCATGTTCCCAAATCAGAAGGCGGTAAAATCCAGTTTGAGAATCCAGTGTGATACTTGTCGCAAGTATTGCAATAGGTGAGCGCGTAGATAGAAGTGCGACGACAATGTAGCCCAACACGAGAACAGCCAGTGCGTACCAGCAGCTCCCACTCGAGGAGGAATCCAAGAAACTAACTGTA
>JAHZKN010000042.1 GCA_022600335.1 Alphaproteobacteria bacterium | reverse complement strand
TGGCGGATGGTCCACGGCTTGGTGACATACATCGTTGGGTAGGGGCCGCGCAGATAGGGAGCGATGCCAGGCCACGTGTTGAGGAAATCTAGGGAGTCGCGGTCAGCTGCCGTGTAGAACGGCTTCACGTCAATGCCCTCAGGTGTTGTCCAACTTGGCGCGCCCGTAGCTGTTGCGCCGTCGCTACTTGTCGCGGCAGCCTCGTCGTCAAGGGCAATCTTGGTAAAGTCGGGCAGTGTCGTCATGGGTGTCGCAATGCGTCTGGTTTAAAGGTTAGATCTCGATGGTGGCTAAGTTTAGCAAATCAGTACGGTGAGCCGCCATCCTATCTCGATACTTGTTGTGTTGGTGCCGTATCATCCAATCTTGTTCAGAAGGTTCGATAGCGTGTCGATCGCGTTGTTGCCAGCAAACAGGAATTGATCAACGCCTGCAGCCTTGAGGTCCGCTTCTGCGTCCCCTGGTTTTCCAGCCAACAATACTAAGTCGGCGCCGGCGGTTTTCAGCGCGTTGGCGGTGGCTATGGCGTGCTGTTGATAAAGAGCGTCTGACGAGCAGATGCAAACAGCGGTGGCACCAGAGGCTTTGAAAGCCGCGGCAGCTTTCTCCGCATCTTCAAAACCGTCATTGGTGAGAGCTTCGATGCCACCTGCGGCGAGAAAGTTTTTGATCCACGTTGAGCGCGCGTTGTGGTCAACAATGCGACCGATGTTGGCAAGGAAGACACGCGGTGGGGCACCATTTACAGATGTTCGCTGATCCGCATCGTCACGCAGGGCTTCAAAGGCTTCGGTCAAGCGGTGTGGCGTCAGCGGCGTGATCTCGGCGGTGCCTGTCGGTTGTTCCTGCGCGTCCCATGGCGAAACTTTGACACCATCATCACCAAGAATTGGAAACTCTGAGACGCCGGTGAGTGGCTGTTTGCCTAAAGCAACCTCGGTTTGGCATGCCATCCGCACGTCTTTAATTTCCTCTTGAAGCGTTCCAGTCAAAAGCACTGCGCCGATACCGCCTTGGGATTCGATGTGTTGGAATTTGCTCCACGCTGCCTGTGCCACATCATCGGTGAGTTTTTCAACATACCAGGAGCCACCCGCGGGATCGACAATGCGGCCGAGGGAGGATTCTTCCTGGCAGACAATTTGTGTGTTGCGGGCGATGCGTCTGGCAAAACGATCCGGTTGGCCAAGCGCCCAGGTAAACGGGTGGACGGTGATGGCATCTGTGTTGGCAAAGGCTGCGGCCGCGCACGCTACCGTGGTGCGCAAGATGTTGGTCCATGGGTCACGCGTGGCCAGCATGCGTTCCGATGTTCGTGCTGTGATGTGTATGGCGGACACCGCATCTCCCGCACCTGCTGCATTTGCGATGCGTGCGATTATACGGCGCGCAGCGCGCAGCTTAGCCAATGTGGTGAAGATGTCATCGTTGGTTGAAAGTGTGAACCCAATTTGGGTAACCGCATCTGCGGGTGCGACACCGACGGCTTCAAAGGCTTTGAGATAGGCAACAAAGGTTGCAGCAAGTACGGCGAGTTCTTGGCCTTCGCTGGCGCCAGCTTCGTGGGCGTGTGTTGCATCGACGTTGATTGTGCGCAGCTTTGGTGCCGTTGCGCGTGCGCCGCGTGCGAATGTCACCGCTTCGCTGAGAGCATCACTGATCTTCTTCGCGTGGCAACCCAGGCGCGACCACGTACCCAACGGGTCGATGTTGAGGTGCGCACAAGTGGTCTTTGGATCTTGGTCGAGTGCAGCGACGGCATCAATAAAGTGACGCGCTGTTTCCAGATCCCGTGTGCCAGCCTTCAATTGCACCGGCGCATAGTCGAGATAGGTGCCCGTGAGGGTTGTTATAAAGTCAGCACTCGATTGAATGGCGACGCCAGATTGGCCAGGGCTAGCCACCTGCAACACAATGCCATTGGTGCCGGCTTCGAGTTCTTCGAGAATGGTGCGATTGGCGGCTTGCGGATCCTGGTCCGTGACCAACTGGTGAATTTGCCACCCGAGCCCAGCGACTTCTGATTTTGTGCCGCGCTTAAATGGAGCATGACCCGGCACGGACGGGTCCGATGGTGCAGCGTTGGGTGCGTAGATGGGCTCAATCCGAATGCCGTCGGCGGTTTTGCCAACCAACCGCTTTTCAAAGTCGGCGCCCTTCAGGGCTTTGTCGACAAGTGCCAGCCATGCCGCGCGGTCTGCGGGCTCGAAAGCACTGGCCAGTGGCCTGGGATCTTGGCCTGAGGTCTGAGCCGGTCCAGAGCCGGATGAGGGTGCGCCGTCGGTCATGCGGTTCAGTGGTTCCTCAGTTCATCATTGAGAGTTTAGGTGTTTCTATAAGGGGTTACGGGCGCTGACGCACGCACAAATGCCACCTTTGGGGGCGGTTCTAGTGTCACGGTAACGGCACTAGAAAGAGCGAGACCGCCAAACCCTAGGATGGCATGTGAGTTATCCCCAAATCGGCTATGCAACAGAGCAGCCCCGTGGCACGACTCGCATACAAAGATCGCATGGAATCGAGCGGTTTTCTTTGGTTTTTGCCACTGAACTCCAGCGCGTGAAGGGGGAGCCCAGAGGTCGCAGTACGGCGCTGGGCAACCGACGTAAAGATGGCTGAACCCGTGCGCTGGTCGCCGGCAAACCATGGAAAATTGAACACCAACACGCCTACGGGCTAGGGGCCTGCGGGCCGAGGGATGGAACACATGACAGAGTCCGTACTTCAGGAAGACAAAATCTTTATCGGCAAGAGCACGAAGTCAGAATACTTGCAGCTCAAGCTAGCCAATCGACACGGGCTGATCACCGGTGCGACCGGCACGGGTAAGACCGTGACATTGCAAAATCTTGCTGAGGGTTTTTCTGCCGCGGGTGTGCCTGTGTTTGCTGCTGACATTAAAGGTGATCTGTGTGGGATCGCCGCCGTCGGCAAAGAAAAAGGCTTCATTGCAAAGCGCACCAAAGAAGTTGGTCTGGAGAACGATTTTGAGTACCGCGCCTTCCCGTGTGTGTTTTGGGATGTGTTTGGCGATCTCGGACATCCCATTCGCGCAACGCCGCTCGACATGGGGCCGCTGTTGTTAGCGCGCATGTTAGAGCTCAACGAAGTGCAAGAAGGTGTTCTGAACATCGCCTTCCGTGTAGCCGCCGACGAAAAAATGCCGATCCTCGATATGAAGGATCTCAGAGCGCTCATAGTCAATATCGCTGAGCGTAGCAAAGAAATTGCCACGACCTACGGCAACGTTGCGACGGCCTCTGTTGGTGCGATTCAACGTCGCTTGTTGGTTTTGGAAGATCAGGGTGGTGATCGGTTTTTTGGGGAACCCGCACTCGATATTCGCGATTTCATGCGCGTTGCTCCTGATGGGCGCGGCGTCATCAACGTGCTGGCTGCCGACCAACTGATGCAAAAACCACGGCTTTACGCGACCTTCTTGTTATGGATGCTGACAAGACTTTGGCAGACCCTGCCGGAAGTTGGCGATCAACCAAAACCAAAGCTGGTCTACTTCTTTGACGAAGCACACTTGTTGTTTGATGGTGCCCCGTCAGCCTTGCTTGATCAGATTGAACAAATCGCACGTCTTATTCGCTCAAAGGGCGTCGGCGTTTACTTCATCACGCAAAATCCGCTGGATGTGCCGGATACGGTGTCTGCCCAGCTGGGTAACCGGATTCAGCATGCTCTGCGCGCTTACACACCGCGCGAGCAAAAGGCTGTTCGGGCGGCGGCGACAACGTTCCGCCAGAACCCGGACCTTGATACGGAAAAAGTGATCAAAGAATTAGAGGTCGGCGAAGCCCTGGTGTCGATGCTGGAATCCAAAGGTGAACCCTCTATCGTCCAGC
>JAHZKN010000041.1 GCA_022600335.1 Alphaproteobacteria bacterium | reverse complement strand
CTTGGCTTCTTCTGCCTTAGGGCCGCGCGCAAATACGGCCACACGCGATTGGCGGCCGGAACCATTGGGTAAATCACAAACCCCGCGCACAACCTGATCGGCATGCTTAGGATCAACACCTAAGTTCATCGCAATTTCGACGGTCTCGTCGAACTTGGCTTTGGCGCCAGTCTTGACCACCTTCACGGCCTCATCAATCGAGTGCAACTTGTTGGGCTCAATACCAGCACGCGCTTTCGCCAAACGTTTACCGCCGGCGGCGCGTGTTTTCGCAACGTCTTCTTTTGTGATGCTTGCTGCCATGATCCTACTCCACGACCTTCAGACCCATCGACCGTGCAGAACCGGCAATCGTATGTGCCGCTTGTTCAACATCATCGGTATTCAGGTCTTGCATTTTCAAAGCCGCGATTTCACGAACCTGGGCCATCGTTACCTGACCAACCACCGACCGGCCTGGCTCCTTACTACCGGACTTCAATTTGGCAGCTTTCTTGAGATAGAAGGACGCTGGTGGCGTCTTCATCACAAAAGAGAACGAGCGATCCGTGAAAACGGTAATCTTTACTGGAATTGGCGTGCCCTGCTCAACATCCTTGGTCTTGGCGTTGAACGCTTTGCAGAACTCCATAATATTGACACCGCGCTGACCGAGCGCGGGACCAATCGGTGGCGAGGGGTTTGCCTGTCCCGCCGGCACCTGCAGACTAATAAAGCCGTCTATCTTCTTTGCCATTGTATCCCCTGGCGTTGACGGGAAGACCAAAGGTCGTCCCAGGGTTAGCGGTCAACGGGCTCGTGACGCCGATAAGCGTCCTTACCCTCCCGCACACATGAATCTCTCTTAGTTGCGCCGCTCTCTCTCAGACCACGCCTGGCTTATGTATTGTCCAGACCCGTTCATGGCTATGTGGCGCTTTAACCTGTTTGCCGCACTCCACCGCGGCGACACTCCCTCCAACGTCTCTCTTCACGGCCCAGCGGGGTTAAGATGCAACCTTCTCAACCTGCCCAAATTCAAGCTCAACCGGCGTTGGCCGGCCAAAAATAGAAACAGCAACCTTAAGTCTGGCGCGTTCCTCGTCGACTTCCTCAACGTGGCCTGAAAACGACGCAAACGGCCCATCTGCCACTTTGACCTGTTCGCCAACCTCAAAGGTGATCGTCGGACGGGGCCGCTCGACACCTTCTTCAACTTGATTGAGGATGCGGGCTGCTTCCTCTTCTGAAATCGGCATCGGCTTACTGTCAGCACCAAGAAATCCTGTCACCTTTGGTGTATTCTTGATCAGCAAAAATGCTGGATCGGTCATCTCCATTTTGACCAGAACATAGCCCGGCAGAAACTTGCGCTCGGACTGCACCTTGCGGCCGCGTTTCACTTCAACGAATTCTTCTGTCGGCACAACGACCTCTTCAAAAAGGTCTTCAAGCCCCGCCGCCTTAGCGCGATCCTTGATGGCATCTGCCACCTTGGATTCAAAATTCGTGTAGGCGTGCACGATGTACCAACGCTTGGACATCAATCTCTCTTTCTTCGCCTCCGCCTGCGAAGGGTCTGCCCCCGCGTCGATTGTCTCAGTGCCCACTATCGGCCCAACTCCAAGATCATCGAAACAATCCAGCTCAAGAACATGTCTGCGAAGAAGAAAAAGATCGCCGCAAGCGTGACCATGATCAGCACCATGACGGTGGTGATCCAAACTTCACCCCACGTTGGCCACGTGACCTTTGAGACCTCTTGTCTGACTTCTTGAATGAACTCGAATGGATTCTTTGCCATCAAAACTTTTCCTATGACGCCATGCGTCAAAGCGACGCACCCCGGGTTTCGGGTCGCATCGCACAATCATAAGCAGCAGAACTAGTCCCTTCGAGACCAGCACCCGTCAAATGGCAGGGGTGGAGGGTCTCGAACCCCCAGCCTTCGGTTTTGGAGACCGACGCTCTACCAATTGAGCTACACCCCTCAACGCCTCTGAGCGTCAACCGCACGGCTCTCGGGGCGCGTTTCTTTAGCCGAAGTTTTGTCCTTTGTCACGGGGGCTTGGGCAATTAGCGCGCTACTTTGCTGGCACCACGACGACGGCGGTCCCGTAGGCAATCACCTCGGTCACGGCTGAGGCAATCTCATTAGCATCATAACGCATGGCCAGCACGGCATTGGCACCGCGCGCCTCGGCCTCTTTGATCATCAAATCAAACGCCTCCTGGCGAGTTTGCTCTGCCAATTGTGCATAGAGCGGGATGCTGCCCCCAAACAATATCTGAAAGCTGGCCCAAACATTGCCGATAACGGAACGCGAGCGCACCGACAGGCCGCGCACCACACCGAAATAACGCTCAACACGATAGCCCGGCAGGTCGTTAGTGGTGACAACAATCATGGTGGATCCTAAGGGCAAATTTCTTTGCAACTCTTGTTGGTTTGAACGCTGCCCCTGAAGTATCACGCGGCAGTACAATCAAAAAAGCGTTGGAGCGGGTAGCGGGAATCGAACCCGCGTATTCAGCTTGGAAGGCTGCTGCACTACCATTGTGCTATACCCGCACTTTTGCACGGTTCCACACAACTTTAGGACGTGTGGACCAGCATAAAGTGGTGGAGGAGGTTGGATTCGAACCAACGTAGGCATAGCCAACGGGTGTACAGCCCGTCGCCGTTAGCCACTCGGGCACTCCTCCGCCCGTTTCACTTGAGCTACGTCACTTAGAGACCGTGATTTCTGCCGCAAATGAAAGCGCCCCGCGCGATAAATCGGCCGGGGCAAGACGTTTATGGTAAGCTCGCCCCCGGTTGTCAAATGGAAATGCGCTGACGGGTATTACACTGAATTTCCAACCCATTTGTGCGCTTTTCATGAACCCGCAGAGGGCTCGG
>JAHZKN010000003.1 GCA_022600335.1 Alphaproteobacteria bacterium | reverse complement strand
TGTACACCCACCAAAGATTTCAAAGAGAATTTGAGTTATTCCGTTCCAACGCGGTTTCTAGGTTTCGAGCCGATCCTCGTGTTTTTGTTCCCGCTGTCGTCCGGCACACGGTTTCTCGTGTGTTTCAATGATGCGCGCCGTTGGCAGAAGACCAGTGGCTTGGTGCACTCACAATTGCTTTTCAGCCCTTTGTTCTCAGTTTGGAAGATCTGTTGTTCTGATGATTGGATTTAGCGGGCGCACTTGGCATGGCGTTGATCAGGCCCTATCTACACCCCTTGAGTTTTGATGGGTGGATCTACCATGTCTGATTTTGTTATCGCCGCCGCGGGTCTTTGTCTGCTTTTGGGCGGCGGAGAGTTGTTAGTTCGCCATGCTGTAAAATCAGCAGAGCGCCTTGGCATATCACCATTGCTCATTGGGATTACGCTCGTTGGATTCGGGACAGCAACTCCGGAATTGGTCACCTGCATTCAAGCGTCACTGGCCGGTGCACCAGGAATTGCGTTCGGAAATATTGTTGGCTCAAATATCACAAACATATTGTTGATTCTGGGGGTCACAGCGGTGATCGCCCCCATTTCTGTTCATCTTAGTGCTCTACATCGCGATGGAGTCTTCGTGCTTGTGACGGCCATCATGTTTTGTGCCGTTGGGTTTCTATTCCCCCTAGATAGAAGCGTTGGCTTTGCTGCCGTATTCCTGCTTGGTGCCTATCTTTTTTATGCATACAAACAGGAGAAAATCGCACATCCACCGGATGGGACGGAGTCCGTCGATTCCCTAACAACAGAGGTCAATCACGATGGCACCATGTCCGCTGTTGCGGGCTCAGAACGTGCACACCGTGATGTGAGTTCCGTTTTTATTCCGCTCGCGACTGCCGTTTTTGGGTTGGTCGCATTAATAGTCGGCGGACGGCTTCTGGTCGATGGAGCCATTGCCATTGCGCAAAAAGCGCAAATCTCTGAGACCGTGATTGGATTGACGTTAGTTGCGATTGGAACATCCCTACCGGAGCTGGCAACATCCACAATTGCTGCTTTGCGACGACATTCAGATCTCGCGCTCGGAAATATACTTGGATCAAATATCTACAACATACTGGGGGTCGGTGGCGCGACAGTGCTCGTTGCGCCGACAAAGATTCCCCAAGACATTCTTTATTTTCACAGTGGTGTGATGCTTGCAGCGACGGTTGCCCTGCTTGCGATTGCAAGATTTCGCTATCATATCGGCAGGCTCGCCGGTCTTTTCTTCCTGGGGTGTTACGCAGTTTATATCTATTCGATAGTTCCGATCTAAACGTAGAATATTCGATTTTTTAGCTGTTTGTGCTTGTGGTTCACGTTTCTAGCATGCCCGCACGATGCCTGGGATCGTGGTCGCGACGCGCGAAGACGTCCAACACGAACTGAGACAATGCCCGCTGGTCAATATGCGCGCCTCGCAGGACATAAGATGTGCCAACAGCCGGCCGGTGGCATCACCGCTCCGGCGGAAATGCACTGCTGCCAATATATTAACGATTTGGTGGTACCTTCATGCCTTAGACGAACGGTGCGGGCGGTCATTGGCGCTTGCGATAGCGCTTTGACAGTTCAGGTTCCGTTTTGCGGAGGTTGAAATGGGCGCATGGCCACTGTCAAAACTCGCTGACTGGTTTGCACGTCAGGCAAAGCGTCAGGACATCCCACTTGCAGAGCAGTTGATGCTCGAAAATGTCAGCGCATGGCTGCGCAATCAGGACCCAAATTCACGTCCTGCTTCACGCCCAGCCGATCCGTGGATCGGACTTTCCAACGATTAGACGGTTGGATCGAAATTCTGCCACCACATTTTGCAACACTCATGCTTGAACGGGTCATGGTTCGCCCACTGGCCTTGATCTGTTGAGGCTGTGGAGCTTGACGTCGTAGAATTCGTGTCCCTGCCTGCGTGCAATCTTTCTCCGACTGGTGATCTCGTCTGGCGCGCAATAAGGACTAGCTTCGCAGATCGTAGGCACAGTAAGATGGAGGACTTGGACCATATGCACAGGGCCGTGGAATGAACAGCAACCTAAGAAAAAAAACAACACGGTTCGGTAACGTATTGGGAATGGTGGTTGTGCTGGCGATGATCGCCATCGGCGTTAAAGCACAGCCGTCAGATTTTGTTGATACGGCGCTCATCGTGTCGGTTGATGTGTCCAATTCCGTAGATGAAAAGCGCTATCGCCTGCAGATGGAGGGGATCGCTAAGGCGCTCGAAGACCCTTCTGTACTTGACGCGATATTCAATGGACCACAGGGCGGCATATTATTTTCTATGATGACGTGGTCGGATCGACCGAAGTTCATTGTTCCTTGGAAGCGGATTTCAACAAAAGAAGAAGCTTTTGCCGTTGCAGCTGAGGTGCGCAGGCTTCCGCATCAAGGGGGAGAGTTCACTTGCCTGTCAAAAATGCTGCGCAATATATCCGACAAAATTGTCCCCCAACTGCCAGCCCAGGCGTTGCGCGTTGTGATCGACGTGTCGGGTGATGGCAAAGACAATTGCAATCCTAAAGAGCCAGTGGCTCTGATCCGCGATGAACTGGTTGGCTATGGTGTGACGATCAACGGTCTACCGATCCTCGAAGGCGACGAGGCTGAGACACTTGAAGACTGGTATAAGGAGAACGTCAAAGGTGGTGCCGGCGGATTTATATTGCCAGCCTCCGGATATGGTGACTTCGGTCGCGCCATTCGACAGAAATTCGTCATAGAGATCAGCGGTTGGCAAAGCCAAACCGTAC
>JAHZKN010000371.1 GCA_022600335.1 Alphaproteobacteria bacterium | reverse complement strand
TGACTTTGACCGCAATATTCCATCTCGCAACAAAACGCTGGTTGCCGCTCAGGCAGGGCTTATAGCAAAGGAGGATATTCACCCCGCGATCGTTGGTCTGCTAGTCAATGCAGCAAAACGCATTCATCGGCAGGGTGATTTGTTCCAAAAGGTCGGAGAGTTCCCAAAGCGCGACGACCCAGAGTTTCCCGTTTCTGACGCGGCAGAGATTGCCTACAACTCGGGCGTGCCGCTGCTGCAGCGGTTTCTGCCGTTTTGGTTGGCGATCTTTATTGAGCGGATGATCGTACTCATCGTGCCCATCGCTACGATCCTGCTACCGCTGATGAAGATTGGGCCGTGGCTCTATGAATGGCGTGTGCGCCGCAGACTTCTGTATTGGTATGGTCAATTGAAGGATTTAGAGCACCGAATCGCGGCGGATGCCCCCCTTGAGAGCCTTGAGCAACACCGCACGGATATCGAGACAATCAGCACGGCAGTAAGCGTTATTCCGGTCCCATTGCGGTTTTCAGACCGGTTTTATGAGCTGCGGGCTGCTGTCGATCTGGTTCGCCAGCGGCTGGCCAGCATCGGCTGACGTTTTACCGCGCCTGGCACAGTTTACGCCAGGCGCTTGGACCGCTAGAACTCGCCACTGACTTTTCTCACGAGACCACTAACGGGGGCGCACCGGGCGATGTTCAAGAAAATTCTCATTGCAAATCGAGGCGAGATTGCGTGCCGCGTGATCAAGACTGCCAAGGCTATGGGAATTAAAACGGTTGCCGTCTATTCAGATGCGGATCGGGATGCTCTGCATGTCGAAATGGCAGATGAGGCCGTGCATATTGGTCCTCCGGCGGCAGCTGAAAGCTATCTGGTCATCGACAAGATTATCGCGGCGTGCCGGCAAACAGGCGCTGAGGCGGTTCATCCTGGCTATGGCTTTCTATCTGAGCGGACAGACTTTCCAGCAGCATTGAAAAAAGCCGGCATCGTATTCATCGGTCCCAACCCAAAGGCCATTGCGGCGATGGGCGACAAGATCGAATCCAAGAAGGCCGCGGCAAAAGCCAAAGTATCGACGGTCCCAGGCCATCTCGGCGAGATTTCTAATGCAAAGCACGCAGTAAAGATCGCCAATGAGATTGGCTATCCGGTCATGATCAAGGCGTCCGCCGGAGGTGGTGGCAAGGGTATGCGTATCGCGCACAATGCAGCCGAAGCGGAAGAAGGCTTTGAGCTCGCCCGCTCTGAAGCCAAATCGTCATTCGGCGATGATCGCATCTTCATAGAAAAGTTCATTGTCAATCCACGCCACATCGAAATCCAGGTGCTGGGCGACAAGCATGGCAATGTCATTCACCTTGGCGAGCGCGAGTGTTCAATCCAGCGCCGCAATCAAAAGGTCATTGAAGAGGCCCCGTCCCCCCTTTTGGATGAAAAGACGCGGCAAGCGATGGGTGCACAGGCGATTGCGCTTGCCAAAGCCGTCAACTACGACAGTGCCGGAACGGTGGAGTTTGTGGCCGGCCAGGACCGGTCGTTCTTCTTTCTTGAGATGAATACGCGCCTACAAGTGGAGCACCCGGTTACCGAATTGGTCACTGGTATCGATCTTGTCGAACAAATGATCCGGGTCGCAGCAGGTGAACCGCTGACGCTCAAGCAGTCAGACATCAAGCTAAATGGTTGGGCCGTTGAAAGCCGCATTTATGCTGAAGACCCGTACCGGAACTTCCTACCCTCCATCGGTCGCCTAGTGCGCTACCGCCCACCCGTGGAGGGTGTTGAGGGCGGTATCACCGTTCGCAACGACACTGGCGTTTTTGATGGTGGCGAGATTTCAATGTTCTATGACCCGATGATTGCCAAGTTGGTGACTCACGGGCCAACCCGAGAGGCTGCCATTGACGCGCAGGCAGACGCACTGGACGCCTTTCTAATTGATGGTATTCAGCACAACATTCCGTTCTTAGCGGCTCTGATGCAGCATTCACGCTGGCGAAAGGGCGAGCTATCG
Source organism: Alphaproteobacteria bacterium (assembly GCA_022600335.1). Taxonomy (GTDB): domain Bacteria; phylum Pseudomonadota; class Alphaproteobacteria; order Rhizobiales; family Hyphomicrobiaceae; genus JAHZKN01. The sequence goes on along the minus strand of JAHZKN010000371.1, from coordinate 1,235 downwards.
ACGGGGTTCATTCAGGAAGAATATCCTGACGGCTTTTTGGCGCGTGAACCAGAAGGCGAAGAAGCGCAAATATTGGCAGCTGTTGCCGCGTCCATGGATCATCTCAACAACGCGCGCAGGCGGGAAATCACCCAACAGATGGAAGGCACCGCCGTTGCGTTTGCCAAACGTCGGGTCGTTAAAATTGGTGCGAGCATCCTTGAGATTGAAGTTGCGGCCCTGGATCGGGAGACCTTTGAGGTGCGCTTCCTGAATGGAGATGCCAGTGCTGGTAGGGAGACCATCACAGTTTCCTCAACCTGGTGGCCAGGTCAGCCGGTGTGGAGCGGCAGTTATGGCGGCAAGGCGATCCACGTCCTCGTGCGGTCAATTTTGAACGGTGTTTCGCTGTCTTATCGCGGCATCCAGGTGCCGATGCACGTGTACTCTCCTCGTGAAGCAGAGTTGGCTGCGTTGATGCCAGAAAAAATTGCAGCAGACATGTCAAAGTATCTGCTGTGCCCTATGCCGGGACTTGTGAAAGACATTCATGTTGGCGTTGGCCAAGATGTGAAAGCGGGGGATTCTCTGGCCGTCGTGGAAGCGATGAAAATGGAAAATATCCTGCGTGCTGAACGGGATGGCGTGGTCAAAGCTGTCAACGCAGGGCCTGGAGACAGCCTCGCTGTCGATGAAGTCATCCTTGAATTTGAGTAGTGGACAGATGTCGATACGCGACGATTGACTTATCGCTCGCGCCGTCGTGGTCGGATAATTTTCGTAGTTTGCAGCGTGTTCACATGCTGAAACAATCTGAAATTTTCGGGAAATATCACATGACAAAGCAGATGGCGCGAACAAGCGCGCGTATCTTTGCGTGAGCACCGAAAAGTGCACGCCTGTCACTCCAACAAACAGTCTTACAACGTCGGATCAACACGCGTCCCACTCTTGCAAATGTCATCGGCAGGCATGTTTGACAATAAAGACGACGTGCTCTGTGTGAATGAAAATTCGTGCTCGATTTGCAACTTTTGCGCAATGTGTTTAAACACATGCTCAACACATGCCATTGCACATGTGTAGAGTTGCTTGCCATTGAGGGCAGCAGAGTAGAGAGGATGGAAACATGGCGGTGAGATCCAAGGCAAGACGCCCTGCTAAACGAAAGACAAAGGCGCGTGCCAAAACCAAGGCAAAGAGAAAAACCAAGGTCAAAGCAAAATCCCGCACAAAGGCTAAGGTAAAGCGCAAAG
>JAHZKN010000370.1 GCA_022600335.1 Alphaproteobacteria bacterium | reverse complement strand
GCGCGCCTTTAGAGTGACGTCGATCTTGTAGTTGGCAGATTCCAAAGAATTTGCCGCTTTCATGATCGACTGACTCTGGTTTTCAAACCGGCCGGTTACAGCGTTGATCTGACCGAGAAGATTTTCCGAAACATTCTTCAGCATTTCAGACTGACCAGAAAGTCCTTCGATGGCCTTGATCGATTGGCGGGTGATGTTTTCACTTGTGCGGCGCACGGCGCTGATGCCCTGGGTGAGGGATTCATCAAGCTCCATCGATTGCTTGGAAATGTTGGAGCTAAATGTTTTAGCGTGCGAATCTAGGGCAGTTGTCAGTGCCTTAGAACGCTCTCCAACGGCATGGTCAATCGCTGCGGTAGATTGTTTGATCGAGTTGTCGAATAGCTGCAGGCGTTCGTTGAAGGCAAGGTCGAGTGCTTTCGTGCGCTCAATAAGTTGCGCATCGAGGGTTTTGGCGCGATTAGCAAGTGTGGTGTCAAGCGCACGTGCGTATTCTTCAAACACTGTCTGCAGGGTGTCAGTGCGCTGGCCGAGGGATGTATCAAGTGTCTTGAGGTAACCATCAAAAGCTTCGCGCATTTGTTCAGAGCGATTGCCGAGTGCTGAGGCCAGCCCCGTGGTGTATCCTTCTAGAAGTACCTGCAATTCTTCTGTACGCCCACCCAGCGATGTTTCCAACTTATCAACGTTGGAGCCAATCGACGTCTCAAGCGTTGTGAGATTGTCGCCTGCCTGTTGAATGATTTGTGCCAAGCGGATTTGCTGGTGCGATAGCTTCTCAATGAGGGACGGTACCTCACTGCCCAATTGCCGCAGCGTGCCAGCGACGCGATCGCTTGTATTTGACAAGGCGTTGCGTTCGCCAGAAAGCTCCTGGATCAGACCGCGAATTTTGCGCTCGTTGTCTTCGTATGAGTTTTCAAGTGCTGAGACCTCGTTGTGAACCAATGCCTCAAGCTCGCCAGCGCGTCCAAGCGCGCGCGATACGGCGTCGTTCATGAAGGCCACTTGTCGGCGCACAGCTTGGCCAAGCGAGGCAACGGACTGTTCCGCCATGCGATCTGGCTCTGCCAAGCGCACAGCGACCTCGGCCATGGTGGAAGACCGCAGCCGCAATTCTTCAGAACGCCAAGCCAGCAACGCCAAGAACCATATTATGGCGATGGGAACGATTATTGTGCTGATGGCAAAGAACGTTGTGGGCCGACCGAGAATGCTCAGAAGCGATGTGCCAGCGCCGACTTCTTGCGACACCATTACGGCTGCAAAACTCAGTCCAGCGAGCGCCCAGACGGCACTTGCAATGGCGGCATAGACGAACGGTTTGTTCGAGGGCTTTTGCTCAAGAGCATAAATCAAGCCGCCGATGGAGGGCGCGTCGTCATTGGCAGCAATGGTGCCCTTCACAGGTCCGGCCGGACGCCGTCGTGCAATGCGCCGCGCAGGGGCTTCGCCCTCGCGGTGTGGTTCGCTGCTTTCGCTCTGTGTCTCTGCTGCTGAACTTGTAGCTTCACCAGCCTCAGGCGCATCTGCTTTTTGTGCAGAGGACGACCCTGTCTCTTTTAGTTTTGGCAGCGGCGGCGGGGATGCAATGTTTTGATCGGCAAGCGACATCGACAACGACGGCGTGTTGCGAGACTCACCGGCGTTCTTTGATGTCGTCTCGCCATTGCCTGTGGTTGGCTGAACCACTTTGCTTTGGTCTTGAGCCATGCACCCGCCCAGAATTTCTTTCCGCCCCCGATGGCGGTCGATCGTTAAGTCAGATCACTGCAGCACAATCTGCGCGCCTGACCTCTTATCTTCCAGAGCCAGCATGTCATCCGGCAGTCTGAATCTTTTGGGTAGCGAAATAACGAGGGTTTGCTCAACACTCGAATCGACACCATCCCACAGCTTACAGCTAAGTCTGGTTTAGGGCTAAAAGAAGATGAAATACAAGCGATTACCCCCAGAATGCTGGTCCTATTGAAGGTTGCTCACGAGTTGCAAATCTCTATCAAATGCTACCATTGAGTTTAACCAAGTTTTGGGGGCACCTGTGCGAGTTTAGGGTCGTATAGTCGGCTTTGTCCTTCTCCTTGTGGTGAAGACGGCAGTGTCGGGGACCTAGGAGACAGCACATGCCGCAGGCGGAGCTAGAAAACACCGTTCAATTATCGCAGGCTACGACGCAGGGCAAAGAGTCTTCGCCGCTCGATCACGCCCACCTGAGCCGTTATACGCTGAGTGATCGGAGCCTAGAATTGGAGATTCTGCGGTTATTTTTGGCGCAGATCCCGCTGACGATTGAATCTCTCAAATTTGCTTCCATGGACAAGGATTGGGTGGTCGCGGCCCATATGCTTAAAGGCTCTGCCCGTGCCGTGGGACTAGGTGAACTGGCTGAACTCGGTCTGGCAGCCGAGCAGGTTGGTGGAATTGGTGACCAAAGCGTCTGCACGCGTCTGATTGCCAAGATTGAGCAGGCTGCTCAAGAGGCTGAAGCGTATATTACGCGTCATTACGGCGCTTAGAGCCGGAACGTCACAACGGCTCTCCATTTCCAAACGCCGCAGAACCAACCTCGAGGTGCTGACGCAGATCGGGTAATTTTTGCACGCCCGACAACACGCGTCATCCAGTCCATCATGCTTGAATTTGCTC
>JAHZKN010000369.1 GCA_022600335.1 Alphaproteobacteria bacterium | reverse complement strand
TGCCGACGACACTCCTCATTGATCCTGAGGGGCGAGAGATCGGCCGTCTCGTTGGACCAGCAGAATGGGATAGTCCAGCCGCTATTGCGCGCATCAAGCGCGCCATGCGCGAGGCTGGATAACTCCGTCTTAAACGAGATCGACATCGGGATTCTTGCGCGCTGGCGTTGACACGCTAGGGAAGTCTCGCCATGAACGCAGCCAAGAGCCGAATTCCAACAACAAGGACAAGTCCCAATGTCTCATGCTGAGCTGCAAACCAAAATTGACCAAGCATGGGAGAGCCGTGATGCAATCACTACCGAAACCCAAGGTGATGTTCGCGAAGCGGTCAACGCCGCACTCGATGCTTTGGATAGCGGTGCGCTGCGCGTTGCGGAAAAGTCTGGTGACGGTTGGGTTGTCAATCAGTGGCTGAAAAAAGCAGTCCTGCTGTCGTTTCGCTTGAACGATATGTCGCCGATCTCTGGTGCGCCAGGTGGTGCGTCATGGTGGGATAAGGTGCCGTCAAAATTTGCTGGCATGGGTGAGGCCGACTTCAAAAAGGCCGGTTTTCGCGCCGTGCCCGGATGCATTGTACGCCATTCCGCGCACATTGCGCCGGGCGTTGTCTTAATGCCGTCTTTTGTCAATCTCGGCGCTTTTGTCGACAGCGGTACCATGGTTGATACGTGGGCGACCGTTGGCTCGTGTGCACAAATCGGAAAAAATGTGCACCTGTCTGGTGGCGCTGGCATTGGCGGTGTTTTGGAGCCGCTTCAGGCTGGCCCGGTGATCATTGAAGACAATTGCTTTATCGGTGCCCGCGCCGAAGTCGCTGAAGGCGTTCAAGTTTGTGAAGGCTCTGTTCTGTCGATGGGCGTTTATCTTGGCGCTTCGACCAAGATTGTCGATCGCGCCACCGGTGAGGTGTTTATGGGCCGGGTGCCACCGTATTCCGTTGTGGTTTCTGGTACGCTGCCGGGTAAACCGCTTCCCGATGGCACGCCTGGCCCCAATCTTTACTGCGCGGTTATCGTCAAGCGCGTCGATGAAAAGACGCGTTCGAAAACGTCGATCAATGAGCTGCTGCGCGATTGATGGTTTCGCAGCGGCACGTTTTGTCTGTTGAGCAGATCATCATCAACGCATGTGAGATGGGTTGAAATTGCTGCGCCGTCACTGGCAATCACCATGGAGGCTGGTGTGTATCGTACGCTGAACCCGGAAAAAATCGTCTCTACGACCGCGACACTGAAAAATCGTATTGACGAACGGTTTCCTGGTGCCGGGCTTGGTAAGGTGTGCGCCGAGCTCTTGAAGGTTGCTGAAGAGAGCAAAGACCGCGTTAAGGAAATTAGCGAACCGAATTACACCTTGCGCTTGATCAGCGCTGGGATTCTCGGACTTGGCATGATGTTACTGGTTGCAATCGGCTCCATGATTGAGTTCAAGTCCGGCTCCGACAATCTATTTGGCGTGTTGGAGGGGATCGACGCTGCGTTTAGTATTTTGGTCTTGATGGGTGCGACGGCCATTTTTCTTTGGGGCCTGGAGGGGCGTTGGAGGCGGCAAAAAGCGCTGGAAGACCTGCATGCGTTGAGATCCATCATTCACGTCATTGATATGCATCAGTTGACCAAAGATCCGAGTGCCAAATCGTTTGTCAGTATCTCCGGCGGTCATGAAGGCGACACACCTGCATCGCCCGTGCGCTCGTTAACGCCTCATCAGTTGACCCGTTACCTGGACTACTGTTCGGAAATGTTATCGCTGTCGGCCAAAGTAGCTGCCCTGTATGCGCAAGGGTCAGGTGATGCTGTTGTCGTCGATACGGCAAGCCAATTGGGACAGGTCACCACAAATATGGCCGGCAAGATCTGGCAAAAAATTGAGTTGGTCCACCGCTTAGATCAACTCGCGCGGCCGAAACCGGCGCCCGGGCCCGCACCGAAGCCAGCAATTGCTCCACCGCCAGAGCCACCAAAAACGTCGTAATCTCTCGTGGAAATACCAAGTTATTTGGCACGGCAGTTCAATCCGTTGCCAAACTGCTCTATGGTCGCGGCACAGTATGCGTACAGGTAGTGCAAATCCCAGATGGAACGTGTCTGATGAATCCCATTCGACTGTTTGGCAGTTTCAAAGGCCGCATTGGCCGGGCCAGTTTTTGGTTTGGCATGATATTGCTGGCCGCTATCAGCCCGTTCTCGCTCGCAACGGTGCTGTCGGATAACCCGTTTGAGAAGGCCCTGCAGGTGGTGCATGACTTTGGTCTTGCAGGGTTGGGTTGGAGCTTGTTGCTGCTTATCGGTGTTGCCGCATTGATGACCAAGCGCTTGCATGATCGCGATCGATCGGGAGTTTATGCCGCTGCATTCTATCTGCCTGCTGCTGTTGCGGCGCTCTTGTATTTCTTTGGTGGACAGCCATGGGCGGCAAATATCGCAAAATGGTCAACTTGGATCACAGCCTTTGCTGGAACAGCAGGTGTATGGTTCCTTGTTCAACTTGGGTTCTTCCCGGGCACAAACGGAGCCAACAAATATGGTGCCGACCCTGATGCGGATTGAAGATGCGCCGCTAAGCGGACCATTCCGATCTCCTTCCTCTCCAAGACCCAAGCTTAGAAACACAGTTCATGTCGCCTGATCCGTCGTCGCCAGATCCACTGGACCCCGTTGCGCTAACACAAGCGCTTATCCGCTGCGAAAGTGTGACCCCAAACGACGCTGGCGCGTTGCAGCTCGTCGCGGACGCCCTGACATCAGTTGGTTTCACCTGCCATCGTATGACATTCTCTGAGCCTGGCGCAGCGGACGTTGACAATCTTTATGCGCGCCTTGGTGAGAATGGTGCCAACCTTTGCTTTGCCGGTCACACCGACGTCGTCCCCCCAGGTGATGTGTCTCACTGGACGGCGCCACCATTTGCAGCAGACATTTGCGACGGAAAATTATTTGGCCGCGGTGCAGTGGACATGAAAGGCGGTGTCGCGGCCTTCATCGCCGCCGTCTGCCGCTATGTGAAGAGCCACAACGGTCCGCTCGCTGGATCGATCTCGTTGCTGATTACCGGTGATGAGGAAGGTGATGCCATCAATGGAACCGTGAAGGTATTGGATTGGCTGGCCAAACGCGGTGAAACCCTAGACGCCTGTGTTGTTGGTGAACCGTCAAATCCCCATGCACTTGGTGATGAAATCAAAATCGGCCGGCGCGGATCTTTGACCTGCACCGTTCGCGTGCACGGGCGACAAGGTCATGCCGCGTATCCCGCAAAGGCCGACAATCCAATCCCAAAGCTAGTGCGCATTTTACATCGCCTCTGTACACAAAAAATAGACGATGGGACTGCACACTTTGAGCCGTCCAATCTGCAAGTGACGGTGATGTCGGTTCCAAACACGGCCTCAAACGTCATTCCCGGAGTGGCGGAAGCAACGTTTAACATTCGCTACAACGACATCTGGACGCGGGAGACCTTGGTCGAATGGGTACGTTTGCAGGTTCAAGCGGCAACCGACGGCCAGGACGTGCAGTGTGATCTCGAGTTTTCGGGCGCAGGTGATGTATTTCTAACAAAACCAGGCCCACTCGTGGAAACAATGACTGCCGCTGTTAAGACGGTGACGGGAAAAGTACCGCAGCTCACCACAACCGGCGGCACGTCGGATGCGCGCTTCATCAAAGATCATTGTCCAGTGATCGAGTTCGGTCTCGTCAACGCGACCATTCACATGGTGGATGAGCATGTCGACGTTGCAGACCTTGAGCAGCTGACTGAGATCTATCAGAATTTTATCGCTGCCTATTTTGCGCAAGCATAAGTGTCCGTGTGAGCGGTGCCCGCAGCATTGTTCTTTGCATCCACGCACACAAACTAACAGCACCCCCCGCCATCGTAGAAGTACGTTGAGTCGGAGACATAGATGTCGTCGCGGCCGAGACTAAACAAGGCGTTGGCTGTCTTGTCACACACGGCGAGTGGCTGGTTGAGGGCCAAGGTGTGTCCCTTGCCATCGTCGAACAAGGGTTCATCGCCGTAGTAGATAGCAGTGCGGCCGGTAAACACACACGGCCCGTCGTTGGGCATTGGATCCTTAATTGCACAAATCTCAACGCTTTCAACGGCAATCAGCTGTTCGACATCGTAGTGGCCGGGTGTCAGCAATCGGTAAGGGCGTTTGGCGCGCACCTCGATAGTGCCAAAGCCAAGATCGGTGAGGCGCTTAATATACGCTTGCAGTGGAATCGCCCCGGTTAGACACATGGCCCTAAGGCGGTCGTCATTGCGCACATTTTCAGGCATGTCCGTGTCGCACACAGGATCTGATAACACCAGCTTTCCTCGAGGTCTCAGCACCCGATACATTTCCGCCAACGCGCGCTTCAGATCGTTATCGTGAAAAATATTAAACAGACAATTTTGTGCAGCGATATCGACGGACTCGTCTTCCAGCGGCAGGTTTAGAGCGTCACCTTTTCTAAGATCGACAAAGTCACGTTGGAACCAATCGTTGGATTTTTCTGCTTCGCCGAGGTTTTCTGTGCACGCGGTGAGCATTTCATCGACGACATCAAGGCCGATGACACCAGCGGTTTTGCGGCTGAAGTAGGAAAACTGCAGTACTTCCATGCCGCCGCCTACGCCGACATACAGAATCGTCGGGTTGTTGACTAGGTCGCGCGGGTTTACCGTTGAGCCACAGCCGTAATTCATTTCAAGCATGCGCTGCGGGATCGTCAAGCCAGGCAGCTGCCAGATCGGTGTTGTCGTACAGCATAAACCTTCTTGCGGATTCTCCGCCGCTTCCTTGTAAACATCATGCGTGACGGTGAGGTACTGCGTCATAGGACACCTAGGCTCCAAAGGTTTTAAAGGCTGTGTAGAGGATCATACCAGTGATGGCGGCGATTGGTAGGGTCAACACCCACGACAACAAGATATCACGGATGACGCGCAGGTTGGCGCTGCGGTTGATGAGCCCGACGCCGCTGATGGCGCTGACAGATATGTGTGTGGTTGAGACCGGAAGGCCGAGCCGGCTGGCTGCGATGACGTAAAAAGATGCTACAAGATTAGCGGTTAGCGCTTGTGGTTCATCCAAAGGTGTCACTTTCTTGCTCATGCGCTCTGCAACTTTGCGCGACTGAAGAAGGCCGCCAACGGCCATGGCGATTGCGACGGCGGAAAGTGAAACATCAATGCTAAATGCTTTTGCAGCAAACAGCACACCAACGATTTTTGGCGTGTCATTGAGGCCACGCGCAAAGCACAGGGCAAAGGCACTAATGAAATGCAGACCGCTGACAATCGTTCGCGTTGGTAGGATTAATAGATCCGCTTTGAGGTCCTCTTGTTGACAGGCTTCCAACTTGGCAATGCGCATAAGTCGGCGCGGTGCAGCCATTGAGAGCGTGGACCCGGCAGGTGTTGCCATTGCCGCGGCCGTTTGCGGGGCAGAAATGCAAAAACAGCTATCGTTTGCCCAATTGAGCTTTCCTGACACCCATCTCGCGCCGGCATAAAGCATGCCTGCTGTAGTGATGGCGAGGAGGGGGCTAACAAGAAGTGGCAGAAAGAAGCTCTTTCCAATGACGCTGAGATCTAGCGATCCGTTGTTTGCAACAAAAGCAGTGCCCGCCAGTGCACCAGTTAGGGCGTGCGTTGTAGAAATTGGAAATCCGAGCACAGTTGCCAACATTACGGTCGCTGCGGCACCAAAACCAATCGCTGTTAGAAAATCTGTGGCAGAGGTCAATTCGGGTGCCACCAATCCCTTTCCAGAAAAGGCTTTGACAAGCGCTGCTGCAAACACCACAGAAGCGATGGATCCTGCGATCTGTGCAACCGTCGCCATCGATAGCGCTTGGCGATAAGACAGCGTCCCATCGCCATAAAGTGTGGCAACGCCTTTAAAATTGTCATTGGCGCCGTTGGCATAGGCTAAGAACAGCGTGACGACGAGAAGCAACAGAACAAGCACGTGTTTTTGAACCCCAAATCACAGCGAATGCAGATGTGCCGCGTGTATCATGACAGCAAAAATGGTTTTTGCGCGTGCAGCGAGTTACGTTTTGACGGTGCCTCGAGTTTCAAGTTCGCCGCGCGCAAGCGATGCCACGTGCCTCAAGAACACCGTGCACCAGTGATTTTCGATTCCGCAACAGGATTACGTGCGGAAGTGTTTGGATAATTTGAGGCCTTGAGCCTGGTAGTTGGAGCCCAAGTCCGTCCCGTAGAGGGTTTCAGGTGGCTCAATCAGGCGCTCATAGACCAAGCGGCCGACAATTTGCGCATCTTCGAGAATAAATGGCACGTTATGCGAGCGAACTTCCAGCACAACCCGAGAGCCACTTCCGCCTGCTGGTGAGTGGCCAAAGCCAGGGTCCATAAAGCCTGCATAGTGCACGCGGAATTCACCGACGAGAGGATTGAACGGCACCATCTCGGCGGCATGCGTTGGTGGAATGTGCACGGCTTCCTTGGATGCCAGAATATAGAATTGATCGGGATCGAGAATGAGCCGATTTTCACCGCGCGTTGAAATTGGTTCCCAATAATCAAGCGCGTCACAGGCAC
>JAHZKN010000368.1 GCA_022600335.1 Alphaproteobacteria bacterium | reverse complement strand
TGGTGGACAGATAGCCAATCCATTTGAGCTGAGGACATGCCTGGTGTGATGTGTTTGAGATGAGTGGCGCTAAGAAACTTAAGGCCTGGTCTCCAACAGGGCTTGGTGGGTTTGAGATGAGTACGTGCGTTGCTGCCGCGAGCGCATCATGTATATCCGGACTTATGTCTTCACCGAAAAAGACAAGTCCATCATGCCCAAGCGCACGGATCGCAGCGGCACCCTCGCGCGTCCGTGACGTGCCAGTTATCCGCCAGTTCCGTGCAGAAAGCTGTCCTGCAAGTGCGCGGGCGGTAAAACCAAAACCAAAGACAAACAGGTGGGGCATCGGTTGCGCTTGATCCAAAAGGTTACGCGGGTGGCGTACAATGACGAGCGCCATCCAACCGGTTCCCATCCAACGCCGAACGCCACTCTGCCAGAACTGCCGCATCTGTTTCCTGCGCAATGTTGTCTCGATAGTCGACTGCCAGCGTATCTCGGTTTTGTACTTGTGCCATCGCCCACACGGCCATTGCCCTGACAAGCGCGGATGGGTCTTTTAGATGACGGGCAATGGCGGGTAGCAAGGTGAGATCCTCTGCATTGCCTGCAGCGATCAGAATGTTGCGCATCATCCGATCACGGCCCGTGCGTTTGATTGGAGTGCCAGCAAAGCGACGGCGAAAGGCTGTGTCATCCATCGCCAATAGATCCTGCAGCGGAGGATTGGCTGTTTCCGGGCGTGCCTTGAAGCGGATCTCGTTGGCTTGAACCGCGAACTTATTCCACGGGCAAACCGCGAGGCAATCGTCGCATCCGTAGATTCGATTGCCCATTTGTTTGCGAAATTCTTCAGCGATATGGCCCTTGTGTTCAATGGTCAGATAGGAAATGCAGCGACGTGCATCAAGCGTATAGGGCGTTGGAAAGGCCTTGGTTGGGCAGATGTCCAAGCACCGTGTGCACTGCCCGCAGTGGTCATCTTCAGGTGTATCGGGTTGCAGCTGGACGGTTGTCAGGATAGCACCAAGAAAAAACCAGGATCCCCCAGTGCGTGCTACAAGATTGGTGTGTTTGCCCTGCCAACCTAAGCCGGCCCGTTCGGCCAACGGCTTTTCCATCAACGGCGCGGTGTCGACAAACACTTTGACGTGGCCGCCTGTCTCGTGTTGCAGCCGTTGCGCCAACTGCTTCAGCTTTGGCTTTATGATGTCGTGATAGTCCTTACCTTGTGCGTAGACCGATATGGCGCTGCTTTTTTTGTCATCTAGGGCGGCAAGTGGATCTTGGTCAGGTGTGTAGCTCATGGCCAGAAGGATCGCGGTCTTTGCCTCGGGCCACAACACTAGCGGATCGCGGCGGCGATCGGCGTGTTCGGCCATCCACTGCATGTCACCGTGATGTCCGGCGGTCAGAAAATCATCGAGAAATTTCGCTGAAGTCGGTGTGCCTTTACAAAGCTCTACACACCGCATGTTGAAAAAACCGAGGCGGTCTGCGTGTTGTTTGAGGTGTTTCTTAATATCGCCGCTCACGGGGGGCCAATCTGACTGCTGTACAATCGGGCGTCTATTCTAGAGCAATTAGCGCGACTCCGGAATGGCGCTCACACGGGGCTCTCGATGATTGCTCTTAACGGTGGCGGTGTGCCACGCAGCTTAAAAATCCAAATCCGCATAGCGTGCCGGCGGCGGCATGCCTGCAATGCGATCTGCTAAGATTGCACGGAACGATGGTCGCGACTTAATGCGCATGTACCAAGACTTTGCAACAGGGTGGTCGTCCCAAGGCACTTCATCAAGATAGTCGAGCGACGAAATCTGGCCCGCTGCTGCAAGATCAGCAAAACTCAAGTTGTCTCCAGCCAGCCAGCTACGCTGATCCGACAGGAAGCTGATGTAGCTCAAGTGATAGCGCAGGTTGGCGCGCGCGACGCGCAGGATTTCTGCATTTGGGCTTTGTCCTCCATCGGCTGTCATGCGTGCATAAACCTTTTCAAACAACAACTCGCGCGTGACTTCGCGGTCGAGTTTGTTGTGAAACCAATCGATCAATCGGCGAACTTCAGCGCGGTCTTCTGGTTCGGGTGGCATGAGGTGAAGCGGTACACTCGCTTCGGATTTTGCGGCGAGTGTTTCACACATGAATTCTGCTGCCGCGTAAACGCCACACAGAATCGGTCCACCTTCGATCTCTAGTACAGGCAATTCACCGGCTGGATTGAGCGCGAGAAAATCCGGGCCAATGTCCCACGGCTGTTGTTCCACCGGCTCCATTGCGATGCCAAGTTCGCCGGCGGCCAACCGTAGCGAGCGGGACCTGGGGCAAAGCCGATAATGCGTGAATTTGTGCATGTGGGGAAGGAACTCGCCGTCACCGGGGCTTACTGCCCGTTGTATTTCAATTCAGGATCGCAAATGCTCCTAACAGAAGTCCTGATTCGCTTCATCCCGGGTCGGTGCGTTTGAACAAAATTCAGTCCTGGTTGCTGGCGCAGAGATCACCGCAGGCGCACTCTCTGCCAATTCAGTAATCTTTTAAGCTTAAAACACGTCTGCTTTGTGCCCAAGGTCTAGGGCCGTCTACCGCACGCAAGACACTTTAGAAAGGTCCCCATGGAAACTTGGCAGGTCATTGTGCTTGGCATCATTGAAGGTGCCACCGAGTTTCTCCCGGTTTCGTCGACAGGGCACATTTTGTTGGCAGCACATTTTCTCGGCGTCGAGTCTCCCGGTAAAACATTTGAAGTGCTGATCCAGCTCGGTGCAATCCTGGCTGTATTGTCAGTTTATTTCGCCAAGCTCTGGCAGATTTTTCTGGCAGCGCCCAACGATCCCAACGCGCGTCGCTTTATTGTTGGCATTTTGCTGGCTTTTCTTCCCGCTGCCGTGGTCGGCGTGTTGGCCCATTCGTTCATTAAGGGCGTCTTGTTTAATGAAACCTGGCTGATTTGCGCCATGTTGATCGTTGGTGGATTGGTTCTCTTAGTTGTTGATCGCTTAGCGCTCACTCCACGCTATCACGAGGCGATGCAATACCCGCCGTCGCTGGCGTTTAAGATTGGACTGTTTCAATGCCTAGCTCTTGTGCCGGGTGTGTCGCGATCCGGTGCAACCATTGTTGGGGCGTTACTGATGGGGACGGATAAAAGATCTGCAGCGGAGTTTTCGTTCCTGTTGGCACTGCCTACGATGTTCGGTGCTTTTGCCTATGATCTATATAAAAACTGGCACTTGGTTGAACCGGCCCATGCGGTGAGCATCGGTCTCGGTTTTGTGACTGCGTTTGTTGCCGCTGTCTTGGTTGTCCGCCATGTGTTGGATTTTATTAGCCGCTATGGCTTTTCATTTTTCGCGTGGTGGCGAATTCTTGTTGGCAGCTTGGGATTGCTGGGTTTACAGCTGATCGGCTAAGGCGAGCCCTTGCTGTGGTGCAGGAGCTGTTGTTGGTCTGAGATGGACGCCGCCGCTCCGCCCCCGCGTCTGTCAAATTTGAAGCGCTATTTAGGCTGCGTGTGAAGCGGCAGGAGCCGTCAAGATTTCATGCAGGCGCGCTTGGTCAGGAGCTTGACGTAAGCGCTCAAGCGTTGCTGGCTCTCGCACCAAGCGCGAGATGCGCGCCAGTGCTTTCAAGTGATCACCACTTGCATGTTCCGGTGCCAGCAACAGAAAGACAATGTCAACGGGATCACCGTCATGACTGTCGAAGTCAATCGGTTCTTCCAAGCGCGCAAAGATGCAGATGATGTTCGATAGGCTGCGAAACTTGACGTGTGGAATGGCAATGCCACGACCAAGTCCCGTTGAGCCAAGTCGTTCGCGTTGAAGCAGGGTTTCATAAATGGTGCGCGAATCAAGATCCGTTATCTTGGCCGCGCGCGCCGATAGCTCCTGCAGCACTTGCTTTTTACAAGTGGCCTTGAGTGACGGAATAACGCTGTCCGGAACCAAAAGATCCGCAAGATCCATAGTCATGTGTCCCATTGGCTTGCTTATAGTGTAGCCGATTCACCTACGCGATGCGTTCAACTTCCTAAACCGCGACGAT